>JANPIT010000826.1:0-3624 GCA_031425115.1 Opitutaceae bacterium
ACATTTTCGATGGCCACGGCATTGGAGCCCAGTTTGTCGAAGCGCTGGCGCAGGCGCACGCTCGCGGCGTGGTCGTGCACGTCTTGATCGACGACGTCGACGCGCGCTTCTCGCGCTCTACCGCGGTCAAGCCGCTCCGAGAGCGCGGCGTGACCGTGGGCGTCTTCAATCCCACGTTGGTGCCGGCCCGGCTCCACGCGTTCAACCTTCGCAATCACCGGAAGCTTCTCATCGTCGACGGCGCGATTGGATTCACGGGCGGGCTGAATATCGATGAGCGCTACTGGTGCCCCGATCGTCCCAGAAAAGCCTTCGGCGATATGCATTTCAAACTCCGCGGGCCCATCGTCGCGCAACTCATGGACGTGTTTGCGGACGACTGGCAGTTTACGACCGGCGATGCGCTGCGGGGCGCGAAATGGTTTCCACCGCTCGTCGCGTGCGGTCACACGGCGGCGCGTGGCATCGAGGCCGGCCCCGACGAGGGCATCGATCGGTTGCGATGGACCATCATCGGCGCCCTGAATGCCGCGCAACGTTCGGTGCGCGTCATCACGCCGTATTTTATTCCCGACGCGACACTCGTCTCGGCCCTCAGCGCCGCCGCGATGCGCGGGGTCGAAGTGGACATCTTCCTGCCCGCGCGCAGCGACCTGCCCCACGTGCATTGGGCGATGATGGGCCAGCTCTGGCAAGTCCTGGAGCGCGGCTGCAACGTATGGCTCAGCCCCGCGCCGTTCGATCACACCAAACTCCTCGTGGTCGACGGCGCGTGGACCTTGTTCGGTTCGGCCAACTGGGACGCGCGTAGTCTGCGACTGAATTTTGAATTCAACGTCGAGTGCTACTGCACCCGGCTCGGCGCGCTGCTGGAGGAGGAAATTGTGGAGCGCCGCACGCACGCTCGTCGCCATACGCTGGCCGACGTGGACCGGCGTTCACTGCCCGTCAAACTGCGCGATGGCGCCGCGCGACTCTTCGCACCTTTTCTTTAATGCGTATCCCCTTCCCCGCTCTCATCGTCGTCGCCAGCGCGCTGTTTTTCCTGTGCCTCTCGACCGCCCGCGCCGCCACGTCCCCCGAGCGCAAGTCGCTCCGCGTCTGCCTGGTTTCCGGTGCAAACGACTCGGCGCCCTACGCCACTGACCGCACCCTCGCCGCGCTCGCCCGCACCCTCGAGACCGACTACGGAATGAAGTGCACGCTCCTGGTGCTCAATGCCGCGAAGACCGGCTTCGACAACATCGACGCCCTCCTCGCGGCCGACGCGGCCGTGTTCTTCGTGCGTCGCAAGACTCCGGATACGCATAACCTGGCCGTCCTGCGCAAATTTTTTTCCTCCGGCAAAGGTTTCGTTGCACTTCGCTCGACCAGCCACGCCTGGGAAAACTGGCCCGACTTCGATGCGGAAGTCCTCGGCGCAAAGTATGGCGGCCCGAAAGGCGGCAATTTTGGCAACGTCGACACGTTGACCTATCAGGCCCACCCGATCTGGGAAGGCGCCCGCGACTTCGATACTCGCTGCGACATCTACCGCTACGGGCCCGTCGCTCCCGATGTGAACGTGATCATGGAGGGCGAAAACAAGAACGGCCGCATGCCCGTCGCCTGGACGCGCACGCATAACGGCGCGCGCCTTTTCCACTTCGCGCTCGGATACGCTTACGACCTGGAAAAACCCGCCTTCGGCCGCATCGTCGCCAACGCCCTGCGATGGGTGAGCGAGCCGCCCGCCAGCCCGTAATCGGGGACTCGCTGCGCCCGTTTTGCGGCGCGCTATTTCTTCAAGCCATCCAGCTCCGCATCCGTCCATGGCTTCTGCCGGTCCGCCGTCGTCGCTCGGATTTCGGCGACCTTCGCCGGCGCGACGGCCACCGGCTGGTTGCCAAACTCTCGCCGCACGTAGGTCAGGATTCCCGCCAACTGCGCGTCGTCGAGCTGACGCCAGGGAGGCATCACGAGTCCACGGCCGGGATTCTCTTTCCCGTGCAAAAGTATTCGGCCGAGCACGTCGTCGCCCTGCAGCAACCAACGCGATCCGACCAACGCCGGCGCGAGCGCGAGCAGGCCTCCACCCGACTCCTGATGGCACGGCGCGCACGTCAGGCTGTAGGCCGTCCTTCCCGCCTCGAAAAGTTTCTGCGCTTCCCGCTGCGCGGGATCGTCGGAATTGCGCCGCTGATAATCGGTGAGCAGCACCGCGATGCGTGAGTCCTTGTGCGCACGAATGAGGTCGAGATTGCCCGTGCTCAACACGCCCGGAGCAAATGTCCCCTGCGTCATTCGTTGCAACATCGCATGCGACCACGCTGGTTTTTCGCTCAGCATGCGCTGCGCCGTATTCTTCAGACGCGGCGTCAGCGTAGGAAACACCTCGAAGATCACCTCTGCGGCCGCCGCATCGTCGAAGCCACTCAACGCCGCGAGCCGCTGGGCGCGCCGCGCCTCGTTCTTCTCCGCGCGCACCATGCCCGCAATCAGGGGCAGTCCCTCCGGCGGCGCGGTTGCCCCCAGAAGATCGACGTGGCGTTGAAGCTCCGCCTCCCCGAGCCGGCCCGCCTTCACCGCGGCAATTGACTCAGCCATGGCGTCCCGGCGGCCCAGCCGCGCTGCGAATGTCACCAGCGCCGTCGAGTGCTGCTCGCGCGCCCACAGCCGCGCGACCGCCTCCTTGAGATTGGCCGGCACCACGTCGACGCGCGCGCCGGTCAGCCCCTTCGCCATTCCCTCGAGCAGCAGAGTCGCATTCGCCTCGCTCGGCGCCGCCTCCAGCAGCCGCCCGCACATTTCAAGATTACGAGCCAGATGCTCCGGCGCCCGCTCGATCAACCATTCGGAATACACCCCTTGCCTGAGCGTGTAATGTTTTCGCGGCCCCTGGTCGGCGGCGTAACGCATTCCGATGCGCTCTGCGATGTGCGCGGAAAAAATCGTCGACTTCCACGTCGCCGGATCGCGCACGAGCGCAAGCATCTCCTCGCGCCCCGTGTCCGCCTTGCTCTCGATCGCCCACCAGAGCAGCAGCGGCAAATGCTTGTCGCTCGCCTCCTCGTCCCGCGCGAGCAGCGGCCGGATGATTGCGAACGCCTGTCCGGCCGGCAGACGCCGCGCGCTGCTCGCGAGCTGGCTGCGAACCTCGACCGCGGATTCCGCTGTGGCCAACGCGCTCAGTTCGCGGAGCGTGGCCGCGTTGACGTTTCCTCGGTCGCCGAGCAAGCGCACGGCCCAACGACGCACGTGCTCGCTGGGGTGCTGGAGCGCAGCGCGTAGCTCATCGTCGCCCAGCTCACTGCGCAGGTTGAGCACCCAAAACGCCTCGAGCGCGTCCTCACCCGCGCGCGCCACCATGGCCCGCAACGTCCCCGCGATCGCCTCCGGTCGCGTCGCCAGCAAGCGTCGCGCGTGTTCACGCAGCTCACGGTTCGCGGCCGAGAGCAACGCGATGAGTTCCGCGGTCGGCAACGTTCGCAAATCTCGGACCGGCGGGCGCGGTGAATTCTTCGGCCCGATGCGAAAAATGCGCCCGTTCGTCTTATCCCACGTGTCCTTCGGGTTGAGGTGGCTCAGTCGTAAATCCGCCCAATCTGCGACGTAGATCGCGCCATCCGGCCCCTGCTCGATGTC
>JANPIT010000827.1:0-3304 GCA_031425115.1 Opitutaceae bacterium
GCCGGACGAGAGCGCGACGACGGTGTCGGAGGTGCTCGTGTCGCTATCGACGCTGATCGCGTTGAAGCTGGCGTCGACCGCGCGCGCCAGCATCTGGCGGAGCTCAGAGCGCGGCACGGCGATGTCCGTGAGGAGATAAACCAGCATGGTCGCCATGTTGGGCTCGATCATGCCCGCGCCCTTCGCGATGCCGACGATGCTGCCGGCGCCGACGTTGGCGCGTCGGATTTTCGGATACAGGTCCGTGGTCACGATTCCTTCGGCCGCCGGGAGGATGGAGGAATTCGTCAACGCGGATGCGGCTCGCGGCAGCTCGGCGACGATCGTGTCGACGGGCAGCGTCCATCCGATCACGCCGGTCGAGCTGGGCAGGACTTGGGTCGGCGTGAAGCCGAGGGCGGACGCTGCCGCGGCGCAAATGCGCTCGGAGGCTTCGACGCCGCCGGGGGCGCACACATTGGAAATTTTGTTGTTGATGACGATCGCGGCGAGCTCCGGCTCGGCGAGGCGTTTGCGGCCCACGATGATCGGCGCGCCGGGAAACGCGTTGCGCGTGAACATCGCGGCGAACGCCGTGGTCGGTTGCTCGAGCGCGATCAGGGTGAGCGTCATCTTCGCGGGCTTCGGCGCTTCCTTCGGCATGAAATCGAAACGCGTGCAGCCGACGCGAAAACCGGCGGGCAATGCCGCCTGCGAGGCGAGCCACGCGCGATGCGCGTCGCGATCGGTGAAGGTGAGATTTGTGCTGGGCACGCGAGAGAAGTGGCGTCGCGCGGTCTTAGAGTGAAGGAGAATTTATCCGCATCCGCGCGCCACCGTGAGCGGGTGCCAGTGGTTGGGCCGGCCACTCGCTTACGTGTGGAGTGTCATCGTGTTTCCATCGGCGCGCTGAAAATTTTTATGGAAATGCGCGCCGCGTGTGCCTTATTGCTTCTTCTCTTCGCAAAACGTGAGCGCTCTTTTCCGACTCCACCACTCCACCGCGGCATCGTGCCGCGCGCTTTGATCGCCGATGAATGTCGCTGACGTAACTGCCAAGGCGAAAGTTCTCCTCGAGGCACTGCCCTACATCCAGGATTTCCGCGGCTCCACCTTCGTGGTGAAATACGGCGGCAGTTTCATGGATGATCCGGATCCGGTGGCGCGCACGCGCGTCGCCTATGACATCGCGTTTCTCGCGGCGGTCGGGATCAACGTCGTCGTCGTGCACGGCGGCGGCAAGGCGATCACCAAGGCGATGGAATCGTCCGGTTTGAAAGCGAGCTTCGTGAACGGGCTCCGCGTCACGGACGAGGCGACGATCAACGTCGTGAAGAGGACGCTCGATGAGATCGTGAACAAGGATGTGTGCGATGCGATCATCACGGCGAAGGGCAAGCCGAAGGGTCTGCCGGGCGACACCGTGCTGGTGTGCCAAAAACTCACCGAAGATGACGACGGCAACCCGATCGATCTGGGCTTCGTGGGCGATGTCACGGAGGTGAAGGTGAAGCTGATCAAAAAGGAAATTGGCGAAGGCTTCACGCCGGTGATTTCGCCCGTGGCCGAGGGCTACGATGGCAAGCCTTACAATGTGAACGCTGATCTCGTCGCGGGCCGCGTCGCGAGCGCGTTGCGCGCACGCCGGTTGGTTTACATGAGCGATGTGCCAGGGTTGCTCTCCGCTCCGCCGAATCCCGACTCGCTCATCTCCACGCTCAAGATCAGCCAGGTGGAAGAGCTCAAGAAAAAGGGCGTGATCGACAAGGGCATGCGTCCGAAAGTGCAGAGCGCGATCCGCGCACTCGAAGAAGGTGTGCAGCGCGTGCACTTCATCGATGGCCGGCTGCCGCATTCGCTGCTGCTGGAAATCTTCACTGATACGGGCATCGGCACCGAGATTGTGCACGGTTGAGTCAGCCGAGAAACCGCTGATGCACACTGATGGCCGCTAATTGGGGCTCGCTGTAGCGGCGGAATGGACCGGCTTTGGTTGAATCAGCGCTGATTAGCGTGCATCAGCGGTTTCTCCGAAAATGACTTCTCCCTCGATTGTCCGCACGAATACCGCCGAGCTTTACGACGCGCATGTCTTGAAGAACTACGCGCGCGCGCCCCTCACGCTCGTGAGGGGCAAAGGCACGCAGGTGTGGGACGACGCGGGCAAGGTCTACCTGGATTTCACCTCGGGTATCGCGGTGAGTGCACTCGGGCATTGTCATCCGCATTGGGTCGCGGCCGTGCAGCGGCAGGCCGCCGAGCTGATTCACGTCAGCAATCTCTTCCGCAATCCCCAGCAGGGCGAACTTGCGCGGCGCATCGTGAATTATGCGGGCCCCGGCCGGGTGTTCTTCTGCAACAGTGGAGCGGAGGCGAACGAGGCGTTGATCAAGCTCGCCCGCTTGCATGGCGTGCAGAAAGCCGGCGGCGAAGAGGGAAAATGTTACAAGATCATCTGCGCGAAAAATGCGTTTCACGGCCGCACCTTTGGGGGTATGAGCGCGACGCCGCAGGATAAGATCCAGAAAGGCTTCCGGCCGCTGGTGCCCGGCTTTGCGTTTGGTGAGCTCAACAACTTGTCCAGCTTTGCCGACCTCGTCGACGCGGACACGGCGGCGATTTTTCTCGAGACGATCCAGGGCGAGAGTGGCATCAACCCGTGCACGCCGGAATTTCTGCGCGGGCTCCGCCAGTTGTGCGACAAGCACAACCTCCTGCTCCTGCTCGACGAAGTGCAGTGCGGCGTCGGCCGCACGGGGCGGTTCTACTCATTTGAATACAGCGGCGTCACGCCCGACGCGATCGGCATGGCGAAGGGCCTCGGCGGCGGCTTCCCGATCGGCGCGATGTGGGTGCGCGAGCGGTTCGCGGACCTGTTTCATCCGGGCAACCACGGCACGACCTTCGGCGGCACCCCGCTGGCGTGTGCCGCGGGGCTCGCCGTGCTGGATGTGATCGAGCGCGACAAATTGATGGAGAAAGTCCGCACGCAAAGTGCGCCTTGGCACGAAGCACTCCGGCTGTTCGCGAAGGATTTTCCCCAACACGTGAGCGCCGTCCGCGGCATCGGTTATCTCGTCGGCGTGCAGATGACCGGCGATCCGATGCCGACCATCGCCGCGCTGCGGGAGCGTGGCCTGCTCGCGCCGAGCGCGGGTGGAAATGTCATCCGCTTACTGCCGCCGTTGAATGCGACGCCGGAAGAGCTGGCGAAGTCCGTGGAGATTTTCCGCGAGGTGCTGGCGGCGAAGGCGTCGTAACCCAGGTCCGCGAACCGGCGCGCTACGGAATGGGGATTTGCACGAGTGCGGCGGCGCCGCCGGGG
>JANPIT010000828.1:0-15497 GCA_031425115.1 Opitutaceae bacterium
TGACGCGGCGTTCCGATTGAGCAGGGCTCGCGGGGATTCGAATGCGGGCAGGCTATCGCTCGCGCAAGTTCTGGCGGAGAAACGCGGTGAGAAATCCCATGAGACAGGCGAAGAACGCCCAGGCAAACGGTTGCCCGATGATAAAAAAATGGTCAGCCCAGGCGACGATTGTCGCGGTCGATTGCCAGCCGATCGACGCGTTCAAAACGACTCCCGCCATGGGATCCGCCCACAGCATGACCATGAGCAGGGCGGCGGTGGCGGTTGCCAACCGTCGCACGCCGGCGGGTTCGGCGGCATCGCGCATCGTGCGCCACAGAAAAGGCGCGAGCCAGATCGCGAAGATCCAGCGATACGCGAAGTTCGTGCTCGTGCAAAAGCACCCTGTCAGCAGCGCGGACCCCAACACAAAACCGAGCCACTCCGCCCGCGCGGCCGGCGCCACCGTCCATCCGCGCAGCAGGGTCGATCGCCACCACGCGATGAACACCGTCGCGCCGAAGGCGAATACCACCGCCAGCGCCGCTCCGCCGGAAAGTCCCACCCGGCTCAGCAGATGGGCCGCGCCGAACGTCATCAACCCTTCCGGAGCCGGAGACAGTCTGCCCACCCGCGCCAGATCGTCCGCCACGGACAATGCCACCGCCACCAGCAGCGCCACCGCGACCACGAGGCGCCGTATCGTGTTTCGCCGATCGTCGCCGGCCAGCAACAGCAGGCCCGCGGCCGCCGGATAAAATTTCAGACCGGCCGCGAGGGCAATCAATCCGACGGGAAGCAGCCGCACCCACGCTCGCGCCGCAAGCAGACACGGCACGACCGGAGCCAGCAACAGGAAGATCACGAGGTCGTTGTTGGCACGCTCGATCGCCAGCAGCGTCGACGGAGCGCACAGCACGACGAGACACCACAGGATTTCGCGCGGCTCGCGCGGCCGCAACCGCGCCAGCGCGACGCCCAGAAACGCCAGCACCAGCCCCATGCCCACCCACGGCGTATCCGCGCGCGTGAGACCGAGCCCGCCCAAATACAGCCACCATTGCGAATAGACGTGCGGCCGCTGAAACGGATCGAGGGGATTGGGCGCGTGGACGTTGAGCCCTCCGGCGGCGGCGTCGTTCGACGCCAGGATCGCAAACGTATCGAGAAACCACGGTCCGAACGTATGCACGCCCAGCGGAAAGAACGCTTCCCGGCGGAGCGCAAAAAATCCCACGTAGGCGACCGCGACTCCCACCACCACGAGCCACCATCGCCGGGCTGCCGGCGGCGCCGGGCGGCCGGAGACGCTTCCGCTTCCTTCCGCCTTCATCGCAATTTCCGCCGTTGAAACGCGGAGATCGCGGAGGACGCGGAGCAGAAAGAGGGAGAATCCATTACTCACAAGGCTCACCTACCGAGTGCATGGGCTCGGCGCGAAAAGGACAGGTCTCTCCTCTGCGCTCTCCGCGTCCTCCGCGTTTCAACTGCGTTTTCTAGGTTCATCGCGGCAGGGCACTGCCGGACGCCGGGGCGGCACCCGACGACGCCTCGCCCGGCGGCGCGATTCGCCGCAAGCGGCTGATCCGAATCCAGCGCGCGCCGAAACGTTTTTGTTCGAGTGGCTCCAGTTGAAATTCCTCCGGCAGCACTTCGTCGGGATCAACCCCGGCGTCTCCGTCCCCGGACGTCGGGCGGATCACTTGCGACACGAGCACTTCCTGAAACGTCCCCTGCGCCATGTGCCACGCGATCTGTGGCCCGCGCGTGCGCACGGAGGCCGTGTTCACGGTGGGGATACGGTGGAGGAGAAAGGGCATGGTGGCCTTTTGCGTGATGAGGAGCAATGGACCCGGCCGGGCCCTCACGCGCTCCACTTCCCACTCCAGCTCGCGCATCACGAGATTGAGCGACGTATACGTCCGCAGCGAATAGCCGCGCGCCGCAAACACCAGCAGCCACACCGCGAGACCCGCCGCCGCCAGCCGCGTCGCCGGCAGCCGGCGCACGTCGAGCGAGTGCGCCATCCAGCCGCCAAGGAGCGCGAGCAGGAAGCACGATGGGAGCGCAAAACGCGTTGCGACCGGCTCGTCGAACCGGCTCCAGTAATAGAACATCAGCAGCGCGACGTTGCCGACGATCGCGAGCCCGCAGAGCGCCACGACAATGAAACCCGGTGCGAGCGCCACGCGGGTCGCGCGGGGTTGGCGCAGCCACCGCACGCCCCGCACGAGCGCCCAGACGATCGCCGCCAGTCCGACCAAAGTCAGCCAGATCGAATTGGGCTGGTTCGGCGCCGTGCTGAAGAAAAACTTCCCTGCACCCTCGAGATTCCCCTGGAGGTAAGTCAGCGCGAACCGCGACGCTTCACCTTCGCGAAGCTGCCACAGCACTTTCTTCGTATCCACGACCCGGCTATGCCACGCATACGGCACGAGCAGCAGCGGCACGACGATGGCGGGCCACGGCAGGATCAACCGGTTGGCGCGCCACCAGCCGAGCGCGATGATGATGGCCACGGGCACGACGAAGAGCACCGACTCGTAGCGGCTCTGCGCGAGCAGGACGGAGGCCAGCACCAGCAGCGCGAGGCGGTCCGCATCCGGCGCGCGGAGAAAGAGCACCGCGCTCGCCATGACCACCGCGATCATCGCGAGGTTGTGCATCTCCATGCCGGCGCCGGTGGCGTTCTGGCCGAAGAGCGGAAGCGTCGCGAGCAACGCGACCGCGAGCAGCGCGGGTCCGCTACGACCCGTGAGCGCACGCACGAGCCAGCAGGTCAGGGCGAGACAGACGACGGCGAGCGCGGCGTTGAGCACGAAGACATTCTCCAGCCGAAAGCCGGTCAGATCGTGCAACAGCGAGAGGAGGAACGTGAAAAAATACGGTCGCTTGTCCAGAAACACATCGATCGCCAGCCACGTGCCGGAGATGTCGAACGCCCGGATCGGCGTGGCGATTTCCTTCGTCGCGTGCAGGTGCCACGCGGTGCCTTGCAGGACGTATTCGTCGAACAGGATTTTGTGTTTGAACTCGTCCGCCCAGACCGCGAACAGGGCCGCGCCCAGCAGCGCGAGCCCAGTCCAGCCGGGCCGCGCGAGCCACTGGCGCCAGATCTCGCGTCGTGGCCGGGCGACGCGGACGGCGTAGAACGCGAACAGCCCAAACAGTCCGGCGATGTAATAGTAGCCGGCATCGATGATCAATTTTTCGGCCACCGGCGGCGGGACGGCTTTGAATCCCACCACCACCGCGACCACTGCGCTCAGCGCAAACAATCCGATCCGGCGCTGGTTCTGAGCCGGTTGCAGCAAGCTCGAAAGGCGCGAATTCACAGGAGGTTCAGCGGGCGGCTCACGGGAGCTGCTTCATGTATCTTTCCAGGAACTGGTGCCGCGCTTTCTCGATCTCGGCCCGGGTCTTCGTCACGGGACGCGTGCCCGGATCCGGCGTGCTGATCGTTTCCTCGCCGGTGCGGATTTCCTTCACGCGGCTGATCCGCGAGAGGGTCAGCAGGCGCAAGCGCTGCTCCGCCACCGTCTCGAGCACATAAGCGGGCCCGAGCTCGTCATCCTTGCGGATGCTCATCGCGCCCGTCTCCGGGTCTATTTCGTAACGCTGGAACACGAAGACATCGGAGAAGGTGCGATTGCGCATATGATACGCGATGTCGACGCGGCGGGCGCTCTTCGCTACGACCGTCGGCGTCGAGGAAACGCGATGCGTCACCCACAGGGTCGAGTCGTTGTCGATCATCAGGTAGTCGGGGCGCGGTTGTTTCGCCATGAACTCGCGCCGCCACGCGACCTCGCGACCCGGCGTGTATTCCTGGCTGTAAGCGTGGGCCGCCATCGACGGCACGCTGCGTGCCACCAGGCCGACCACCGCGAGGCCAAGCAGCAGGCGCAACACGGCGGGCTTGCCGAACTGCGGCAGGATCGCGAGCACGGCGATGACCAGCGCGAGATGCACCGGCAGGCTCAACCGCCGCGTGACGACTTCGTGAAAGCCCCACGCGTAGCACATCATGAGCGCGAACTGGAGGGCGAACCCGAGGCTGAAGACGGTGACGGCGACCGAAATCGGCGGCTCACTGGCAAGCGCGCGCAGCCGCTTGAGCACGAGCAGCAGGAAAAACGGAACCGCGATGCAGCCAAGAACCGACAGCACGAGGGAGTTGGGCTGATCTGCCGGCCCGGCGAAGAAAAACTCCATCGCGTGCAGCAGGCTTTCGGGAATGTAGCTTACCGAAAACGGCGTGGTGAAGCCCGGCTTGCTCGCCATCTCCCACGCCGAGGCGCGCACGTCGAAAATTCGGTGCTGGAGCGGATAGTGCACCATGAGCAAAGGCGCGGCCAGCAGCGACCACGGGAGCAAGATGCGGCCCTCCCGATACCAGACCCACAACACCAGCAGCGCCACCGGCCCGAGAAAAATCACGGACTCATAGCGCACCTGCGCCATCAGCAGCGCGGAGTAGGCGAAGGCCGAGAGTGAAGGCTCGTCGCGTTTCTCGACGTAGCGCGCGCCAAGGAGGAGCGTGCTGAGAATCATGACGAGGTTGAGCAGTTCGAAGCCGCCGCCCGTGGCGTTGTGCCCCAACAACGGGAGGCCGGCGAAAAGCACGACGCCGATCCAGCCCGCGATGCGACCCGCGAGCTTGCGTCCGATGACAAAGACGAGCCCGAGGAACGCGAAGGTGAGCGCGCCATTGACCACGAATGCATTGGCCGGACGGTATCCCGCGATATCGTGCACCAGCGAAACGAGGAAGGGGAAGAACAGTGGGCGCTTGTCGACGATGCCCTCGATGATCACGAAGGCTCCCTGGATGTCGTTTCCCCGCAGCGGCGTGATGGCCGCTTTGTCGAAATGCATGCTCATCGACGTGCCGAGCAGCATCAGCTCATCCATGACGATCTTGAAACCGAAGCGCTCGTGCGCGAGCAGCACGACCCCGCCGGCGACGATAACTGCGACCGAAACCCAGTCGAGCCGGCGCCACTGCAACGCGCGAAAATCCGGCGCAAACGTGCGCCCCAACGCCCAGAGCCAGAGCGCAAACGCAGCCAGCACGAACCAAAACCCGGCCTGCGACACCAGAGAGATCGCCTCGCGATCGGGGATCGCGATAAATCCCAGCACGATCGCGAGCACCGTCGACAGCACCATCAACCAGCACCGGCGATCGGACAGGACGGCGGCGAACGGAGAAGGGGTCATGCGAGCGTGGGCGGAGATTGCGGGGAGCGATGGAAAAAGAAAGCCGGATACGCGGCGGGCCGGTGCAGCGACCCAAACAAAAAGCCGCCCCTGCGAAAGGGACGGCGGAGAGCCAGACGGCGATGCACTACGCGGGCCGCATTTACGGCGAATACGTGATGGTCCGTTGACCCGCGATGCCTGTGATGGTGATCGTCACGCCTTGGGTATAGGCAGTCGGATACGTCTCCGCGGCCACCTGGCCGAGAGACTTCACATAGTTGGTCGCGCCGACTAGATCAGCGGCCAGACCGAAGCTGGCGCCGCTTTCCAAGAAATATTGATCAGCCGCCGCGGCCATCTGCCGCGCGTTGTTCATGACGGCCTTGTCTTGGGAAGCGATGCGGACCTTCTGGAACGCCGGAATCGCCATCGCGGCCAGGAGGCCGATGATGACGACCACGATCATGATCTCGACGAGGGTAAAGCCGGCTCGAGCACTTGGTGGAATTTTCATAACGGAGATAGGAGAGGAAGAAATGCCTGGTGCCCGAAGCGCCAATTGCTGTCAGCAACGCCCACGACATCAGGGTGGAACCGGGCAGAATCCCGGTCAGACGCAACGCGCGCTGGCGCGCTGCCAAAAAAAAGCCGCCCGGTTTAGTGGGCGGCTGGAAAGGACACGCGAACCGTAAGGGATTACGGGGCGTAGGTGATCGTGCGCTGGCCCGCGACACCGGCGATGGTGATCGTAACGCCTTGGGTGTAGCCGGTGGGATAAGTCTCGCTGGCAACCGTGTTGAGCGCTTTGACGTAATTGGTCGCGCCAACCAAGCTGGCCGAAGCGGCAAACGTAGCGCCGTTTTCCAAGTAGTATTGATCAGCGGCGGCAGCCATCTGGCGCGCGTTGTTCAAGACGGCCTTGTCTTGGGAAGCGACACGGACCTTTTGGAATGCCGGAATCGCCATCGCAGCCAAGAGGCCGATGATGACGACAACGATCATGATTTCGACGAGGGTGAAGCCCTTTTGGGCGGAGTGCTGTTGTTTCATGGGTATAAACCTAACTTTTTGTATTATCTATTATATGCGCTCAATCGTGAGCAGTGACGCGACATGCTGGCGTTTGAGGCACTCCCAAGCAAGGGCAAAAAACGGTAAAGTCCTACGCGGTGGTAGGTAGTAACTCTTAGCGGAACCCGCGGGAAAATCTGCGCCGGGCCCCGTCTCCACCGGACTCGTCCAATTCTACCCAGACTACTTCTTCTTCCGGGGAGCGGCTTTTCCCGCAGAGCGAGGCGCCTTGGCCCGCGGTTTTTTCGCGGGGGCTGGTGCATCCGTCAACTTGGTCGCGGAGACCTCCTTCGCGTCACGCCAAAGGCGCTCCAAGCCATAACGCTCCCGTGGCTCTGCTAGAAATAGATGTATCATCACATCAAAGGCATCGATCACCATCCAGCCGCTCTCCTGCGCGGTTTCCATGCCCACCAGATGGACGTGCCCTGCGTCCAACGCCTTCTCCAACTCAACGCGTAAAGCGCGCAAATGCGGCTCGGACGTGGCGGTCGCCAACACCAGGAAGTCGGTAATGGATGACTGCTCGGAGACATCGAGCACGGCGATCTCGCCGGCTTTCTTCTCCTCAAGCACCCGGTAGCAAATTCTCACCAACTCGAGTGCAGGCGTCTTCTTGGATTTCATCGGTAGTCGCGATACAAAGCGTGTTCCTTGATGTAGACAATCGCCTTGTGCGGGACAAAGTAATCCAGCGAGCGATTTTGACGAGTCCGCTCCCGCAATTCCGTCGAACTGATTGCGAGCAAGTGTCCATCACAGCGATGCAAGCGGAGCCCCGGGATGTCCTGCCGGGCCTTCACCGGGAACCCGGGCCGCTCCAGAAAGATAAACTCCACGAGCTGCGCGAGCTCCTGAATATCCTTCCAAAGGTGCAGTTTGGGAAGCTGGTCTCCGCCGATGACCCAATAGAGTTCATCGTTGGGATACAGCGCGCGGAAATGCCGGGCGGAATCTATCGTATAGCTCACCCCGCCCCGGCGCAGTTCCAGGTCGGAGAGCTCGAAGCGGCGGTCCCATTCAATCGCGGCACGGAGCATCGCCAACCGGTCCTCGGACGATGATTGGACGTCGTTGGGCTTGAGCGGCGCCTGGGCTGCCGGCACCAGAATCAACCGGTCGAGCTTGTGCTGCTCAAACGCGTCTTGCGCCGCGAGCAAGTGGCCAAAGTGCACGGGATCAAAGCTCCCGCCGAGGAATCCGATTTTCACCCGGCGCACCGTGGGAGCGCGCATTCCACCCGGCAAGGCCCAATTCCCCGCAGGTCGCGCCGCGCGAACCGGCGAGCGCGCCGGCGCAAAAAATCAGCTGAGGTTTGGCTGGAACGCGCCTCCAATCTCCCTTTTGGTCCCACCGCCGCCCGGGTGGTGGAATGGTAGACACTAGGGACTTAAAATCCCTTGCTCGTAAGAGCGTGCGGGTTCGAGTCCCGCCCCGGGCACTCTCTGGCAAGGCGACACGCTTCGCCGCCGTCGCCCGCGACCCGCCCTCCTGTCCGACGTGGAACATCTGAACGCACCGCGACCCGCCCACGGACTAACACCGATCGCTACCACCTCGATCCACAGCGGCTCGTGGTCGCCGGTGATTCGTCTGGTGGAAATCTGGCGGGCATCGTCGGCACCACGAGCGCGCCGATCGACGAAACCGTTTCGAGCCGCGTCCGCGGAGTCATCGACTTCTATGGGACCAGCGACGTAGCGACGTTGCCCGTGAAAGTGCCCCGTCCCGGCACGACCGACGTCGATTTTGCCAGAACCACCGGGGCAAAGTTACTGGGCGGGATCGGTCGCGACCGCCCGGCACTGGCCCGGCAGATGAGCCCACTGCTTCAGGTTTCTGGAGACGACCCGCCCTTCCCGATCATCCTAGAAAACGCGGTTGAAACGCGGAGGACGCGGAGCGCGCAGAGGAGAAACCTGTCCTTTTCGCGCCGAGCCCATGCACTCGGTCGGTGAGACTTTTGAATAATGGATTCCCTCTCTTTCTGCTCCGCGTCCTCCGCGATCTCCGCGTTTCAACTGCGGAATTTGCGTTAAAAGCAAAATTGCAGTCGCCCAACACCGTCGCTGGCAAAAGAAAACCCCGGGCTTTGAGCCCGGGGTTTTCGGCGTAATACTAGTCAGATTGAAATCAGTAACTGGCCGGGCCGGCGACTCTGCCGCCGTGGCTGTTGTTGAAGGCGTCCATCCAGTTCTTCACGAACGTGCGATACGCGCTGGTGTAGTTGGAAGGATTATTCGCGACCACTTCGCCCCAGTAGATGAAGGCTGTCGTCAACGGCTGGCTGTTGTTAATGAAGCGGCCGCTGATCAAATTATATTCCGAAGCCAGCAACTGAAGCTTGAGCTGATCCGTGCCCGACATCGTCGTAACGGCGAGTGGCATTGTCATGCCATTAAAGAGCGGCAGCAGGTAAGAAGAACCGATCGTGTTGGTCCAAGCGATCAGGTTCGCCTTCGTCTCCTGGGTGCCGGAGGTCTTGTTTTCGATCGCCTTGCTAAGATTGTTCTTCCAGTAGCCGTGCGAGAAACCGGCGCCGTTCAGGTTCTGCAGGGCGCAAAAATCGAAGCCGAGGCCGATGTCGGGGACGGAGACGTTGCCCGCCGTGACGGTGAAGGTGCGCTCGTCGGCGGTCGTCGGCGTCATTCCAGCGATCTCGATGACGTCAACTTCATAGGAACCGGCGGCGACACTGAAGGTGTAAGAGCCATTCGCGGCCGTGACCGTGGAGGCAACCAGCGCGCTATCCCTGTAGAGTTTGACGCAGATGCCACCAAGACCGGTGTCCTCCGGCATATTGCGGACGCCGTTACGATTGATATCGAAGAATACGATACCGCTCGCCGTATACTGCGCCGGAGGTGGCGTCGATTCGGTCACGGTCAGGGTGCCGTTGATATAGGAGACGTTGTAGTTAGGTGCAACCGCGCCGCTCGGCGTGATGGGATAAGAGCCGACGGGGGAGGTCTGGACCGCGGTCGTCTGGAGAGAGACGGGAGTGGTGAGAACACCCGCTGTCGTCTCGGTCTGACCGAGCACGAAGCCCGCGTAGCTTGCGGTAAGGGCAGGATTGGCCGTGCCCTGCGTCTTGGTCTTGTTGACAGCGGAAATAACGAGCGGCGCCCGATTGACCGCAAGTGCGCCGTTCACGAACTCGAAGTTGTATTTCGAACTGCTCATGGTGCCCACGGCAGCAACGATCGCATAGGGCGAGCCGGCTACACTCGATGCGGCGGTCGCAGCGCAGGTGATGGACGGCGAACCCGTGTAGGGCGTCGCGTCACCCGCCACGGCACCCGAAGTGGTGAATGCCCCGAAGGCTGGGTTCTCAGAACCATAGGTCTTGGAGGCAGAAGCCGCGGTGAGGATGATCTTACCTTTGGAGATCGTCAGCGTGCTCGTCTTGTAATCGAACATGTAATTATTGGAAGCAAGGCCTCCGACTGGACCGCCGGCAGCCGATGTGATCGCATAGGTTCCAGGAACGCTCAGGATACTTGCGGTGGTGCCGAGTAACGGCGCACCGGTATAAACCGGCGTGTTCGGGTCACCCGCAATCGCGCCTGTGATGGAGGCCGACAGCGTCGGGATCGCGACCCCGAAGGGCTTGTTGAGAATCGCATCGGGCTCCACGGTGAGCAGCGCCTTGGTGACGGCCAGCCCGCCGTTGACGAAATTGAAGCTGTAATTGTTCGAAGTGAGCGTGCCCTGTGTAACGGAAATTGGATACGTCAATCCCGTTGCCAGCACCGGGCTAAACTGCACCGCGGTGGTAGAGGTGGCGGCAATACCGCCCACGTCGGAGGTAGCCAGGCTCTCGCCGGCGACAAAGCCGGTGATGGTATAGGTGAGGGCCGGATTCGCCGTGCCGTAGACCTTCGTCTTGGCCTCGGCGGTGACGGTCAGAGGGGCCTTAACCCCCACCACCGTGAAGGTCCGCGAGTCTGTCGCCTCGCCGAATTCGTTGGTGGTTTTGACCCACAAGCGATGCGTGCCCACCGTGCTGATCGCCAGATTGGTCGTGGCGCTCGCCATAATGCTGACGCCGAATGTCCCCGAGATCTGGCCGGGCGCCAGGGTGATCGGCGTGCCTACAGCGCCATCGTTAAGATAGAGAATGGCCTCGAGGGTCTTGATTGTCGTCCCCGAACCAAGCGGCGTGTTGCCCGTGAAGGTGAACGGAACACTTACCGACGCGGAACCATAGGGAAGGTTGAAGGAAGCGCCCAAAGTCGGAGAGTTGATGGTCACGGTGGGCAGTGCCTGCACGACGACGCTGAACGTGTTTACGTCAGTGGCCTGACCGCCTAAATTCGTGGCGCGGGCGGTAAACGTATGCGTGCCGTAGGACGAAATCGTCAGATTGCCGGTGCCGGTGACGGAGTTGGTGCCCATACCCGTCAACGTTACGTCGGCTGCCGGCAGCGTAGCGATATCGAGCGAAGCAAACGATTCCGTAATGGGCGAGGCATTCGCCCCAGTCGAAGTTGCGGTATAGCTAAACGGTAGAACGACCGGCAGAGTGGCCGAGGTAATCGTGCTGCCCAACACGGGCGCATTTACCGGAGTCACGATGTTCACAACCGGTGGTGTATAGACCACTACAGCCGCTGAGACTGACGCATTGATAAAGGTGCCAAGGTTAATCAACCCGCCGGCAGTTCCCGCAAATCCGTTGGCAACAATTTTCATGCCGTAGGGACCGGGCGTCGCGGAGGCTGGAATCGTGTAGGTCACCGTAATCGTGATCAATTGATTCGGCCCCGTGAACACGGGATTGGCGGGAGAAAGCGTCACATAGCTGTTGGCCGTCGCGGGTAAGACGCCGCCAGGTATCGCAACCGGCGATACGACGAACGAAACCGGAACTGAACTTCCGGGGACAACAGTAGAGGGCGAGACCAAGCCGAAGGTGTAGGTGCGGCCAAAGGGAATGATGCCTTCAAGCTCGACGATGTCGCGGGAGTAAACCACCACCGCCGGGTCGTCCGTGGTTTCTTGCGCGTAGGAAGTCGGCGCCAGTTGCAACGCGCCCAAGAGCGCCAGCACCCCCGCCAGCAGGCGAAAACCAAAGGACGGCCGGGACGAGGAAGAAAGGTGGGATTCCATGACTAAAGTGAGTGGTGAAGCGCCGGTTTAGTTCGAAGCTAGGGGGAACTAGGAAAAGACGTAGGGTAATATCCTCACAAGTCGATGCAAAAACCCGGCTATAAGTGTTTTTAGGGATTCAGCTACGTAGTGCCCGAAACGATTGTTACAAGCAGGGAGAACGCTACAAACGCTTGCCGCGAACGCCTCCTCTTTCATCTAGGGGGAAGACCCTAAAGATTCCTTGACGCGAGTTCCCCGCTCGGCTGGTATCTTTTCAGGCCACTGCTCCCGGTATGAAGTTTATAAATACGCCGCCCCCAACGAGGACGCCCCGGGCTTCGTTCACTTGCAAGATCACCCGCGCGTATCGTGCCTCGGCGCTGGTCCTGGTGGCCTTGTTGGGAACCCTGTCGCAGCCGGCGAACGCATCGTTCCTTTGGATCGGAAGCGGCGCCAATGACAACTGGTCAACGGGCGCCAATTGGGTGGGCGGCATTGCGCCCACGGTCGCGGCCGGAGACTACGGCTTCAGTGGTTCCTTCCGTCTTACACCGCTGGCTGATGGCGGCGTGCCCTACGCGATCACCAGTATGATTTTCACCCTGGACTCCGGGGCGCATACGCTCACCGGCGCTGATCTCAATCTTCAGACGTCCGGGATCGCCAACAAAGGTGCATCGCTGCAGACGATCAACAACAACATCGCTCTGCAGGCCGCGTCCACCTTCGGCACCGGTGCGGGCGGAATGACATTCGGCGGCGTCGTGAGCGGAGCCTTCGGCTTCAACAAGACCGGCGCGAGCGACCTCACGCTCACAGGCGCAAATACCTACACAGGGGTCGCGACGATCAGCTCGGGTTCCCTGAAGCTCGGAAACACGAGCGCCCTGGGAACCATTGCGGGCGGCACCTCCGTCGTCGGCACGGGCGCCGCCCTCAATCTCAACGGTTTCACCCCCGGCACCGCCGAGGCGCTGACGATTTGGGGCCTGGGCGTCAACTCCACGGGCGCCCTCACCAATTCGGGCGCCGCCGCGACCTACAGTGGCCCCGTCACCATCGCCCGCGGAAGCGGCACCGTGCAATCCGTCCAGACCACCGGCGCCTCGATCGGCGGCACCGGGGACATCACCCTCACCGGCGCGCTCGGCGGCGACTTCACCTTGCGTAAGGTCGACGCGAATACGCTCACCCTTAACGCCGCCAGCACGCGCACCACCAGCGCCACTATTCTCGAGGCCGGCACGCTCAAGCTCGGCAACGCCGGTGCCATCGGCAGCGCGTCGCAGACTTTGACGCTCCGAGGCGGCACGCTCGACCTCGCCATCGACTCCACGGTCAACGCCCACAACACCACCGTCTCCGGGGCCTCGACCATCACCTCCAGTCGAGCCACTCCCGGCCTCGGGGTGACCCACGGCCACGGCACCCTGAGCATCAACGGCAATATTCTCACGGTTAACACCAACGATACTCAGGTCACCAGTGGCACCGCCGGCCTCACCTTCGGCGCCACGACGCTCACCGGCAACAGCACGTTCAACGTCGTCAATGGCTCCGCGGCTTCCACGCTCCTCACCCTCGGCGCCCTGAATGATGGCGGCGCGGCCCGCACCCTCACGAAGTCAGGCTCCGGCAGTCTCACCCTCGGCAGCGCGGCCACCAGCCTGGTCAACGGCACCGCGATCAACGTCACCGGCGGCACCCTCAACTCAAATCACGCCACCGGCCTCGGCGCGCTCGCCAACGTCACGCTCTCCAGCGGGACCACCTTCGGCGTCGGCGCCTCTCAGACGGTCGGCGCGCTCAACGGATCCGCCGCCACAGTCGGCCTCGGCGCGAATACCCTCACGATCGGCGGCACGAACAATCTCGATTCCTCCTTCACCGGCACCATCACCGGCAGCGGCGGTATCACAAAAGCGGGGACGGGCACGCTCACGCTCGCGGGCAATAGCACGTTCACCGGCGTCACCACCATCAGCGCCGGAACGCTTAAACTCGGTTCCGCCGGCAGCGGCACCGATACCCCGCTCGGCACCACGGGCGCCGGCACCAGCGTGACGGCCGGAGCCACACTTGACCTGAACGGCTTCACGCTCGCGACTGCGGAAGGACTCACGCTTAACGGCTCCGGCACCCGCTCCGCTGGTGGTTTCATCAACACGGGCGCTGATGCCACCTATAGCGGCGCCGTCGTCCTCGGCACCACGCCTTCAATCGGCGGCTCCGGCAACATCACGCTCTCCGGCATCGTGAGTGGCGCCAACGCCCTTACCAAGGTCGGCTCCAACACCCTCCATCTCACCGGCGCCAACACCAACTCCAGCACCGTCACGATCACCGGCGGCGGGGTCACGCTAAGCGGGGCCAACGGCGCACTCGGCAGCGCCACGGGCTACACCCTCAATCAAGGCGGCACCCTCACGCTCGACAACACGGCGAACAACAATACCAACCGCCTCGCCACGGTGGCACTCACCGCGAACGGCGGCACTTTCGCGTTCACCCACGGCGCCGACACTAGCACCTACGCCGAGACCATTGGCGCCCTCACGCTCAACTCCGGCGGCCTCAACTTGAACCTCAGCGCCTCGGCGGCCGGCGGGTCCTCGACCGTCACGGTCGCCTCGATTGGCCGCTCGGCGGGCGGCACCATCCTCTTCACCGCCCCCGGCCTGGGCACCTCCAACGACAACGCCTTCGTCTCCACCGCGGCCCCCACCCTCTCCGCCAGCAGCATCCTGCCGTGGGCCGTCCTGAACGACTCCGGCACCTACAACATCGTCACCTATAACGGCACGGGCACGACGAGCATGAAAGCGCTGGCGCGCACTGATACGGCGCAGGCGAGTTGGAGCAACGCCATCAACACGATGAACACCGCCGACATCTCGCTTACCGGCTCACGCACCGTCGGCAGCATTACGTTGAACAACGGGATCGATATCACCACCAGCAGCACCACGGATCGCACCATCACTTTCGGCAACGGCACCATCGGCGGACTTCTGCTCCAGACGGGCGGAACGAGCAACCTGGTTAACAATGGCAACGGTGAAGTGATCCTCGGGTTTGGCACCGGGACTGAAGGCTTCATTGGGGTCATGGGCAGCGGCGTGCTCACCCACGAAGTCGGCAACGGCGCCAATCTCATCACCGGCACCGGCGGTGTCACAAAGTTCGGCACCGGCACCTACACTATTCAAGGACACGCGGCCAACACCGGGCTCCTCACCATCAATGACGGCACCTGGCGGGTCGAGCGCTACGTCGCCACCACCAACGTCACCGGCCACGGTGCCGGCGCCGATATCATCGCCAACAAGGGCACCTTCGCGCTCGGGGGTGACTCCAGCACGACGTTCGGCAACAGCACCACGACGGTGAACGGCAACTTCACCCTCAGCGCAGATCGCGTCACGAGCGGGTCGGGCTCCGGCATCACTCAAACGATGGAGGCCATTACCCTCAACAACGGCGCCACGCTCACTGTGACCGCCGGCAGTAACGTCACCACCGCCCCGATCACCCTTGCCACCGGCGCAATCACCCTCGGCGCCACGGACGCCACGATCACCGCCGCCAGCACCCTCGGAAATCTAACCGCCGCCTCCATCACCGGCACCAACACCAATTTGACGCTCTCCGGCGTGGGCAATATCACCACGGGCGCCATCACGACCGGCACCGGCAGTCTTACCAAGGAAGGCGCGGGTAATATCATCCTCACGGGGGCCAACACCTACACCGGTGGCACGACGATCAACGCCGGCAACCTCACCCTCAGCGGCAGCGGCCTGCTCGCCGATACCGGCGCAGTCACCGTCAACGGCGGCACCCTCTCCATCGGAGCTATTTCGGATACGGTCGGCGCTGTCACCCTCAAATCCGGCACCATTACTGGCACCAGCGGCGTGCTTTCCGGCTCATCCTTCCAGGTGCAAGCCGGCGCCATCGACGCCATCCTCGGCGGCGCGGCCGCTCCGCTGACCAAGACCACCACCGGCACGGTCACGATCAACACGACCAACACCTACACCGGCACCACCAGCATCGAAGCCGGCACACTTCAGATCGGCACCGGCGGCACCACCGGTGCCCTCGCCAGCACCAGCGCCATCAGCAACAACGGCACGCTGTCTTTC
>JANPIT010000829.1:0-5484 GCA_031425115.1 Opitutaceae bacterium
CGCCGCGTTGGCAGCCCGAGGGCACCTCGTGGCGCTTCTACGAGGGCCACTGGGAATAACCCCGGGGAGCCACGGAATGGTTTGGTGAACGGCGCGGGTTAGCCTGCGCCGTTTTTTAGTTTTAAGCAGGAAGCCAGGAGACCAGGAAACGATCGGGGAAATACCGGACTAATTCAGAAGCCAAAAAACCAGGAATGGATCCGTTGCACAGCACGGCGAAATCCGTCTGTCCTGAATTCCTGGCTTTTTGGTTTCTGAATTAATTCTGCTGCTTCCTGGCTCCCTGGCTTACTGCTTTTCCGCGGTCTGCGTTCTTCACGCCTGAGGCGTCCGGGATTACGGATCGCTCGGCGTCTTGGGAAAGAGGCCCGAGCGTGTCGTGGTCCGCGGGATTGGATTGGGGAAATGGCGTGCCTTCCATTGCAGGTGCAAAGCGAGCAGCTCGGCGACTTTCTCGGGATTCTGGGTGGCGAGATCACGTTCCTCGCTGATGTCCAGGGCTGGCTGATAGAGACGTGGCTGTTTCTCCCAGAAGCGATGCACCAGCTTCCACTCGCCTGCGAGCACGGCGGCATTCTGCTGGTTTTCCCAATGCAGCGCGCCCGTGCGGGTGAAGGCTTCTCCGCGCAGGAGCGGCAGAAGCGACGTGCCGTGGATCTCGTGATCGACGGCGGGCTTCACTCCCGCGGCGGCGAGGAGCGTCGGCAGGATATCCATCGTGATGGCGGGCGTATCGCGCACGGCGCCCGGGGGCAACTGGCCGGGCCAGCGGGCGAGGAATGGCACGCGGATCCCGCCCTCGGTCGTGCTGAATTTGAAGCCGCGCAGTGGGCCGTTGGAGAAGTCGGCGCCCTCGGGGCCATAGGATGTCAGCTCGGCGGACGGGCCGTTATCCGAGGTGAAAACGACGAGCGTGTTGTCCGCGAGCTTCAGTTCGTCGAGGGTGCCGAGCACGCGGCCGATGTTCTGGTCGAGGTGGTCGACCATGGCGGCGAAGTTGGCGAAGAGGCCGCGATCCGGAAAGCGCCGGCGGTATTTGTAGACGATCTCGCCGGGTGCCTCGAGGGGGTAGTGCGGGGCGTTGAAGGCAAGGTAGAGAAAGAACGGACGCCGCTCGGCCGCGTCGCGGCGGACCAGCTCGATGGCCTTGTCGGTCAGCATCTCGGTGTAATGCTGGCGGCCTGACAGCGTGATCGGCGTTTCGTTGTGATACGTTTCCTTCACCAGCCAGAACATCGGGGTGCCGATGAGCGAGCCCCAGAACTCGTCAAAGCCGTGCGTGCGCGGCCAGTTTTTCGCGGCGTGACCGAGATGCCACTTGCCGACGATGGCGCTGCGATAACCGGCGGGTTTCAGTGCCTCGGGAATAGTGACGGCCGCGTGATCAAGCGCGAGGATCGGCACGTTGCCGCGTGCGGTCGGGCTCGCCAGTTCGGGGACGCCCACGCTGTGGGGATACCGGCCGGTGAGCAGCGCGGCGCGAGTCGGCGAGCACATCGGGGCCGAGGAATAAAATCGCGTGAGCTTCACGCCTTCCTTGGCGAGACGATCGAGGTTCGGTGTGTCGATCTTGGAGCCGTCGTGTCCCATGTCGGCCCAGCCCAGATCGTCGGCGAGAATGACGATGATATTGGGCGCGCGGTCGGCAGCGGCCGCAACGGTGAGAGTGACGAGAAGCGTGAAGCAGAATCGGGAGATCGAGCGTGGCATGGTGTCGTGGCGGGAACGGGGAGACAGAAAGAGCAGACTCGGAGTCGGATGATATGGAAATCAGGAACTCAGGAAAAATGCCTGATGACGGCCAAGGGGGAGCGGCCGCGGCTCACTCGCTGGCGAGAGCGGGCGCACTGCGGGGAGGCCGGCGCTGGCAGGGCGGTTCGAACTGTCCGCGCGCCAGGTCGCTCGCGTCGAAGAGTGGCGGAAGCTGTAAGAAAACAATACCCCATGAATGCCATGCGATCGTTGGTCTATTCCTTTTCGGCCGTAGCACGGGCGCTACGTCACGCGCTCGCGGGGGTGATGCTAGTCGTGGCGATCGCGGGCGGTGCACCGGCCGGGTTAGCGGCGGAGAAGCTCGATCGTGGCATGCTTGCGCTGCGGACGAGCGACACCTCGGTTTATCTCGGCTGGCGGCTGCTCGCCGATGATCCCGCGGGCCGCGTGTTCAACGTCTATCGCTCCACCGCGGGCGGCGAGGCGGTGAAACTCAACGACACGCCGATGATCGCGGGCACCAACTTTGTGGATACGACGGCGAACCTTGATCAGCCGAACGCGTGGTGGATCACCGGTGTCGCCCTCCCGCGCGGCGCCGCTCCGCGCGAAGGCGAGACGATGGGGCGCGTGGAGCTGCCCGCAAATTCGCCGGTGCGGCCGTATCTCTCGATCAAGCTGAAGGACGAGACGACAACCTTTCAGAAGGTGGCGTTTGCCGATCTCAACGGTGACGGGAAACTCGACACCATCATCAAGCAGCCGAGTGCGGGGCTCGATCCGGGGGCGCCGACGCCGAGTCCCGACACCTACAAGCTCGAGGCGTATCTCCACGATGGGACGTTCCTGTGGAGAAAAAATCTCGGCTGGAATATGAACATGGGCATCTGGTGGACGCCGTTCGTGGTTTGGGATTTCGACGGCGACGGAAAAGCCGAGATCGCGTTGAAAACCGCGCCGTTTGCGGCGACGCGCGAAGAGTCGTTGGCGGAAAAGTCCGGCCCGGCGCGCGGCTTCGTGGTGACCGGGCCGGAGTATTGTTCGATCTTGGACGGCATGACTGGCGAGGAAGTCACGCGGGTCGACTGGGTGGAGCGCGGCGACCCGGCGGACTGGGGTGACAATCGCGGCAATCGCGTGAATCGAAACCAGATCGGGTTGGCTAATCTCGACGGTCAGAACGCGAGCGTGCTCGTGTGCCGCGGCACCTACACGCGGATGGTGGTGGACGCGTATGACTACCGGGATCGCAAGCTCGTGAAGCGCTGGCGCTGGGATGGCGACAAGGAGTCACCGCAAATTCGGAGCCAGGGCAGCCACACCCTAAAAGTGGCGGACATCGATGGTGATGGGCGCGACACGATTTTCCTCGGTTCCGTCGCGCTCCGGCCCGATGGCAAACTGCGATGGAATCTTGGATACGGGCATCCGGACGTGATGTATCTCACGGACGTGATTCCAACGCGGCCCGGGCTCGAACTGGGCCTGGGTTATGAAGTGCCGATGACGAAAAACGGGATCTGCCTCGTCGACGCGAAGACAGGCGAGGTGATTTGGGGGCATCCCTACAAGACGACTCACATTCACGACCAGGGTATGTTCGGCGATTTTATCGCGGAGAAACCGGGCATCGAGTTTTACGGCGCGGAGCAGGATGGAACGGGCAAATGGATTTATTCCGCGGCGACCGGCGACCTGATCGCCGAAGAGGACTTGGGGGGCTTGAGCCCGCGCGCGTTGTGGTGGGGCGACACCCCGACAAAGGCCTACATTCCTGGACGGAGTCTCGGGGGCGGTCGGGGCGGCCGCGGCGGTCGAGGGGAGGCTAGCCGCGACGAAGGAGCGGGTCGTAGCGGCGCGGCTGCCGGCGCCGTGGCGGCGAACGCGACTCCGCCGGCCTCAGCGTCAGGTGGACGCAGCGGCGGACCGAGCGCGATCCTGCGCTACGGCGCCGGCAAGATTGGCGAGTTTGAGGGTCGGCTCGTCGCCATCGCCGACGTGATCGGCGATTGGCGCGAGGAGATCATCGTTAGCCTGCCGGGTGAGTTGCGCGTTTATACCACGTCCATTCCCACCGCGCGGCGCCGCCCCGCCTTGATGCAGGATCCGCTCTACCGAAAAGACGTCGCGCTCCAGACGATGGGTTACTTCTACCCCGCTCAAGTGAGCTATCACTTTCGCTAGCGGAAGTGAGGGACGCGCGGGGTGCGCGTCCCGATTGGAACCTCACGGAGCGGCTGCAGTCGCCCGCCCTCGCATCGCCGGAATCAATGCTTACGAATCGAGTTACTGACCTTCTTCCCGAGCGCGATGCCGGCAATCAACATGATCACGAAGAGCACGAGGAAGGCGAAGAAGAGAAACTTCGCGATTCCGGCCGCAGCGCCGGCGACACCGAAAAAGCCGAGACCGCCGGCGATGAGCGCGATGATCGCGCAGATGAAAGCCCATTTGAGCATGATGATTTTTCCCGTTGAGGTTGCAGCGGCCAGTTAGTCGCCGAAGACGACAGACCGAGGCGCTGCGGGCGCGTTCCGGTTGGGAGGGCACGCCGCGGTAGGTTCTTCACCCGGGGGTAGGCCGCCGTGGATTCGGGCTCGCGTGTGCGGGAGCCGTTTGCACGTTGTGCGGGATGACAAGTCAACCTGCCGCATCCGCGCTCCCGACGTCTGCCTCGCCCTGCCCGTGCGCGAGCGGACTGCCTTTCGGACAATGCTGCGAACCGGTGCTAAAGCAGCAAAAGCCCGCGGCGAATGCCGAGCAATTGATGCGCTCGCGGTTTACGGCGCACGCGCTCCGCGATCACCGGCATTTGCACCGCACCTATCTCGAGACGGCCCGCAAGCCCTATGTGGAGGAGAAGGTCGAGGGCGAGGAGCCGACGTGGACGCGCCTGGTGATCCATCAGCACGAGCCGGGCGCCCGGCCAGACCTGGCGTTCGTGGATTTCTCAGCGTATTACAAAGATGGTGACGCGGAGCAGGCGCTGCACGAGAAGTCGGAATTTCAGCAGATCGACGGCCAGTGGTTCTACAAGCGCTCGGTGCGTATCGGCCCGGCGCCCGCGAAGGCCGCGCCGAAAGTCGGTCGTAACGATCCGTGTCCGTGCGGGAGCGGAAAGAAATTCAAGCAGTGCTGCGGGAAGTAGGCCTTGGTGTGGTTCGGGGATTTTTGCCTTGGACAGGATGGACAGGAAGGCGGAACAGGATTCACAGGAATCGAGCCGCTCTAAAGTTGGGTCCGAGAGATCCTGTCCTTCCGGTCTCTGCGTTCCTGTGAGTCCTGTCTAAAAAAGAAAACGTGCGCCTGCCAAATGCGCCCCGGATCGCTTTATCGCGACGCAGTCGGATCGGCCTTGAGGAACGCGATCAAGTTCACGAGCTCCTCCTTCGTCATCGTTTGCTCGAGGCCATCGGGCATCAGCGAGAGACTCGACGAAGTGAGAGAGGCGATGTTTTTGCGCAGGACGGTTTCCTCGGTGCCGAACGCGGTGCGCAGCGTGAGACTGTTGTCAGTCTCGCCCGCGAGCCAGCCCGCTAGATTGCGACCATCGTCGGTGGCGACCGTGATGGTCTGATACGCGGGCACGACCTCGTAGTTGGGCACGAGGATGTGGAGGAGCAGCGCATCGGCGGGCTGATGGCGCACGCCGGTGAGATCCGGGCCGACTTTGCCGCCGGTGCCTTGGTGCGTGTGACACGCGGAACAGGCGCGAGTGAAAACATCGGCGCCGCGCGCGGCCACGGCGGGCTGGGCGAGGAGTTCCCGGTG
>JANPIT010000830.1:0-2391 GCA_031425115.1 Opitutaceae bacterium
TTCGTTTCACCGGCACACCCGTCGCGGCGGCCAGGATGACCGACGTCTCGGCCAGCACCGGCACGCTGCGGAGACACGCAAGCGTGAGCGTGAGCCGGCTTTGCAGTGATTGCCGCATGCGCCCGATTTCCGCGTCGGGGATGAACTTCGGCGCGATGCGCCCCACCGCCGCCCGCCCGATCCAGGCCGCGCCGAGCACGCCGAGCGCCATGCCGACGGTGCCTCCCACGATCCCCGCCACCCAGCCCGCCTTCCACGCGAGCGTCATGATGACTACCGTCGCCGGCACAGGCGCGACGGAGTCCGCAGCGAGCAACACGATCGCGAGGATCGTCAGCGTGCTCACCTGCAGATCCCGCGACTGCAGCACAAACGCATCAAACCGCTCGTGGAAAAACACGAACGGCAGGATGACGATCGCCATGATAAACGAGATGAAAAGCACGGCGCGCACGGCCGCGATCGACGGAGTTTTCATTCCTCGATCCTTCCACTCAGGCGCGCGATGAACTTGATCGCGTAGAGATACGCCCGCTCGCGCACGACCATCGGATCGCCGGCCGCGCCTTCGACCCCGAGATCCGAGATGTCGTCGAGCACCATGCCGGCCTCGGGATTGAGCGCGATGAAGGTGAGGACCTTGATGAGCTTGTCTTTTGGATACGTGTCGAGGAGGTGCTGATACACCACCCGCGGCAGGTAACGCTCGACCGGCATCTGGATCGCATCCGGC
Source organism: Opitutaceae bacterium (assembly GCA_031425115.1). Classification (GTDB taxonomy): domain Bacteria; phylum Verrucomicrobiota; class Verrucomicrobiia; order Opitutales; family Opitutaceae; genus ER46. The sequence goes on from JANPIT010000830.1 coordinate 734, forward strand.
ACCGCGGCGACGTAGAGCAGATTGCGAATGGCGCGCAGGTCGTCGCCATCGTTGCCGGGCGGCCAGGCCGATAGCTTGGCGCGCACCGTGTCGACCTGCTCCTTCATGAAATCCTCCGGCTGCTCATCCGCCGGCGCCATCGGCGAGACGATGCCCTGATCCGGCGGCACATTGTAATCGAGGCCCTTCCAATCCTTCTCGGTAAGCTTGGCCCACGGCGGCTCAGGTGCGGCAGGCGTCGGGACGACGACGGGCACGGGCAGCGCCTCCACCTTCGGGGGCGCGGGTGGCTCGCTCGCTTTCGGCGCAATCGCGGGCGCGCCCCCTGCACTCCCCGATGCGGGGACGGCGGAGGTTTTTCGCACCGCCACCGGCGCGATCTCCTTATCCACGGGAATCGCGATCCGGCCCCGCCACTCCGCGAGCGCCCCGACGGCGACCCACGCGGCGAGCGCCGGCAGGAGCCAGAGTTTTCCCGTGAGCGCGGCGAAGCGTTGCTGTGCATCCCAACGGAAAAGTTTCGCGCCCGCGAGACAGCCCGCCACGCCGATCAGGCCGAGGGCGAGCAGGCTGAATCGCGCGCCATCGAAGCCGCGCCCGCTCACGCCGGCTTGCAGCGCCTCGACCGCATAGCGCCCGGGGAAGAAGGCCGACACGTGCTGCGCCCACAACGGCAGACTCGCGAGCTGCACCGCCACGCCGCCGATAATCAGCATCGGCAAAAAAATGCACTGCCCCAGCGCCTGCACCGCGGGGACGTTGTCCGCCAGCGTTGCGATCACGAGGCCGAGCCCGATGAACGCAAACGAGACGAAGGTAAACGCCACCCACAAGGCGAACGGATGCGCCGGCAGCGTCATCCCGATCGCGAGCGCCGCCGCGAGTTGGAGCAGGCCAGCGCTCAAGATGATGAGATAACGCGCCAACACCGTGCTCGTGACGACGACCCACGTCGGCACGGGCGTCAGGCGATAGCGCCGCCACACGCCGCGCTCGCGTTCGCCCACCAGCGTGGTCGGCAAACCGAAACACGCGCCGCCGAGCACCGCGACCGTGAGCAACTCGCCCATGTGGCGTAGCAGCGGAATTTTTTCGTGCCGGTAGAGCACCCAGAACGCCACGAGGAAAATCAGCGGAAACAGGTAGCCGTAAAGCAGCGCCAGCTTGTTCCGGAAGTGGAGCCGCAGCGAGATTCCGAGGTGCGTGAAGAGCGCGTTCATCGGTGGAGCGTGCCCGGTTGGACGGGAGCGGGCGCGTCGTCGCCGCGTTCAGCGCCGCGCCCGGTCAGGCGCAGGAACACATCTTCGAGCGACGCTTTCTTCACCTGCAACTCGATGAGTTCAGCGCGCGACTGCGCGAGCAAACCGGTGAGCGCGGCGAGGCTGGCGGTCGCATCGCTCGTGTTGAAGTGAATCTGCGTCTTCTCGCATTTCACCTCACTCACGCCGGGCAAGGCCGCGACCGCACTGTAAGCGAGAGGATGCGTCGCCACGAGTGTCACCCGCTGTTGCGCCTGTGACTGCGCGATCAGATCGCGCGGTGTGCCCGTCGCCACGATCTGCCCGCGGTCGATGATCGCCACTCGGTCGCACAGGTCCTCGGCCTCGTCGAGGTAGTGGGTCGTGAACAACACCGTGTAACCATCGCGTTTCATCTGC
>JANPIT010000831.1:0-25794 GCA_031425115.1 Opitutaceae bacterium
GGAGGTGAGCGGGCGTCCGGGCCGTGCGCAGACGATTGCGGGTTTGGCGTTGCGAGCGGGCGGGCGAGGCGGCATCGGGACGGTCATGAAAATCTTCCGACGTGGTTGGATGAGTATTGTGGCCAGCAGCGTGATCTGGGCAGCGGGCCCGGCGGCGCGCGCTGCGGAAACAGATCTGTCTGAGGTGAAGGCAAAGATCGCGCAGCAACACGACCGCGCGGTGCAGCGGCTGCAGGATTGGATCAAGCGGCCGGCCATCGCCGCGGAGAATCTCGGGTTTCCCGAAGGTGCCGACCACATGGTCAAACTGCTTAAAGAAGTCGGGTTTCAGGAAGCGAAGCGGATCGATATCGAAGGTAAGCCGGGCGTGTTCGCGACCTTGGATGCCGGCGCGCCGAAGACGATCGGGCTCTACTTCATGTATGATGTGAAGCAATACGACTCGAAGGAGTGGTCGTCGCCCCCGCTGGACGCGGCGATCGTTGACCGGCCTGGCTTGGGCAAGGTGATAGTCGGTCGGGGCGCGGTGAACCAGAAGGGTCCGCAGTCGGCGTTCCTGGCGGCGCTGGATGCGATGCGTGCGGCGGGAAAAAAACTGCCGGTGAACCTCGTGCTGGTGGCGGAGGGCGAGGAGGAGATTGGTTCGCCGAACATCGGTCAGATCGTGCAGCGACCCGAGGTCCAGGCGGCGCTGGCGAAGTGCTCGGGAGTGTTCATGCCGCATGCGACGCAGGATCTCGACGGTATGGTCACGGTGAATCTCGGCGCGAAAGGCATTATCGAATGTGAACTTGTGGCGACCGGGCTGGCGTGGGGCCGCGGACCCACGCGTGATATCCACTCCTCATTCAAGGCAATGGTCGACAGTCCGGCGTGGCACCTGGTCAAGGCGCTGAGCTCCCTCGTTTCGCCCGACGGCAACACGGTGACGATCGCGGGTTTTGCGGACAAGGTGCGTCCGCTTTCGGCGGAGGAGAAAGCGATGATCGCAACGGCCGCGCGGCGCCGCAGTGAAGCGCAATACAAGGCGCCGCTCGGGGTGCGGCGCTGGATCGACGACCTGCCGTTTCTCGCTGCGTTGGAGCGGCTCGAATCGCAGCCCACCGTGAACATCGAAGGGCTCGTCGGCGGTTACACTGGGCCAGGCGGGAAAACTATTTTGCCGCATAAGGCGGTCGCGAAATTGGACCTGCGGCTCGTCCCAGACATGACGGCGAAGGAGACGCTCGCGGCCTTGAAGGCGCACCTCGCGAAAGGGGGCTTCGGCGATATCGAAGTGAACATGACGGGCGGTTATGATCCAACGAGCACGCCGGCGGACTCCGCACTCATCCAGGCACAAATTGCGGTGTTGAAGCGGCGCGGCATCGAGCCGCTGCTGTGGCCCCGCCTCGCTGGCTCGTGGCCGGGTTATGCGTTTACGGGTGCACCGTTGAACAAGCCGGCGGGACATTTCGGGCTCGGCCACGGCGGCGGCGCGCACGCGCCGGATGAATATTTCCTGATCGAGTCGTCGAACCCGAAAGTCCAGGGCTACGACGGCGCGACGCTCTCGTATGTGGAGTATTTGTTCGAGTTGGCGAAGTGACGACGCGGATTGGCCCCGTGAAGCGTATCAGTTTCCGTCGGACACAGGCGGAGTGAGGCCGCCGGCCGACGCGCGGGGCAATGGGAGGAGGGCGGTGCCGCGCCGTTGCGCGATTCCACTCTGAACCTTGCGACGGCCCCGAGTGCTCGTTTTATCCGGGGCGTGAAATCGCATGTTCAGGCATGGTGGCGGACGGCGGGATGGGATGCGGCGGCCCGACTCGTGGGCGGCGTGACCTTTTTGGGCGCGGTGCTGCTGTTCGTCGCGCTTTCACTCCACGCGCCCAAAGGAACCTACCAGGCGCTCGAGCTGCAGCTCATGCAATCGCTGCGACAGGACGGGCACCCGATCGGACCGTATTGGGCGGCGAGCGCAGTTCGCGATCTGACGGCGCTGGGAAGCGCGGTCGTCCTGATGATGCTTGCCGTGTTGATCCTGGGCTACCTTTGCCTGCGGCGCTTTTACCGTCTGGCGCTGCTGCTGGCGGTGGCGACGACCGGCGGCCAGATCTTGAATGCGACCTTGAAAAACACCTTCGAGCGTGCGCGACCCGAGGCGGCGCTGCGCTTGGTGGAAGTGGCGTCGACGAGCTTTCCGAGTGGGCACGCGATGGGCGCATCGATTTTTTTTCTCACGGTGGGGCTCGTCCTCGCGCGGATGGCGAAGCGGAAGCGGGAGCAGGTTTATTTTGTCGCGACGGCGCTGTTGCTGGCGGGATTGACCGGGCTCAGCCGCGTCTACTTGGGCGTGCATTATCCGACCGACGTGATCGCGGGTTGGGCGGCGGGCACCGCGTGGGCGCTGCTCTGTTGTTTCGTGGCGGATCGACTCGCGTTGCGCGGAAAATTGCGGGCGGAGGCAGCCGCGGTGCCGCCCGCGGTTTGAGCCTCGAGTCAGGAGCGAAGGGGCCACTGATTGCGTCGCCGCTGCGATTGCTGCTGGACGTCGCGGCGGAGTCTCTGACCATGCTTCGTATCCATCCGCTTCATCTCACCCTCCGCCGCTCCCATGTCGCAAACGCTGCTCATCGTTGATGACAATCCGTCGGTGCGCGATTCGCTGCGGATGCTGTTGGAACGGCGCGGCTACATTGTGCTCCTGGCCGCGAGCGGCTCGGAGGCGATAGCGCGGGCGGTGGAACAGCAGCTAGACGCGGCGATCATCGACGTGAACATGCCGGGCATGAACGGCCTCGTGGTGTGTCGCACGCTGCGCACGCGCGCATCGGAGGCCGGCAGGAATTTTCCCGTGTGGATGATGACTGGTGCGCGCACGCCCGAGCTGGAGCGGGCCGCGTTGGAATCGGGCGCGCTGGCGGTGTTGGCCAAGCCGTTCGACTACGAGGAGCTGTTTAGCCGGTTCGATGCGCAGTTCGGTGGACCGCCGGATGCGCCTTCGCCGTGAGGCGAGCGGAGGCGACGCGGCTTGAGCCGAGAGTGGCTCGAGTAGCGTTGAGTTTGGGGGCCACGACTGGACGAACGGCGAAAGTTGGAACACCCTGAGTCGATGCAACTCACCGGCTTCCATCATCTCACCGCGGTCACGGCAGATGCACCGCGCAATCACGCGTTCTACACGCAGACTCTCGGGCTGCGCCTCGTGAAGAAAACCGTGAACCAGGACGACGTGTCGGCGTATCATCTTTTCTACGCCGATGGGCTCGCGTCGCCGGGCACGGACATCACGTTTTTCGACTGGCCGGTCGGGCGCGAGCGCCGCGGGACGCGTAGCGTCGTGCGCACGGGGCTCCGAGTCGCGAGCACGGCCACGCTGGCGTGGTGGGAGAAACGTTTCTCCGACCTCGGAGTGGTCTATGGGAAAATCGTCCAGCGCGATGGACGCGCGACGTTGGACTTCGAGGATGCGGAAGGGCAGCGGTTGAGCCTTGTGGTGGATGAGACCCGCGAAGCCGCGCATCCGTGGGAAAAGAGTCCGGTGCCCGCGGAACACCAGATTCGCGGACTTGGGCCGATTTCCATCAGCGTTCCGGATGTGCGGCCGACGGATGGCGTGCTGACCGAGGTCATGGGCATGCAGCGCGTGCGGGAATATTCGATACAGACGGACGGTCCCGTCGGCACCGAGCGCGACGTGCACGTTTATCAGATGGGGGCGGTCGGTCCGCAGGGTGAGCTGCATGTCGTGATCGAACCCGGCGCACAGGCGGCTTCGCCGGGAGCCGGCGGTGTGCATCACGTGGCGTTCCGCACTCCCACGACGGAAGATTACGACGCCTGGGCGAAACGGCTCGTGGAAATGGGTATGCGTTCAAGCGGGCCGGTGGACCGCTTCTATTTTCGTAGTCTCTATTTCCGCGAGCCGAATGGCATCCTCTTCGAAATCGCGACGGATGGGCCTGGCTTCGCCGCCGATGAACCGTTGGCGGCACTCGGCGAAAAGCTCGCGCTCCCGCCGTTTCTCGAAGCGCGGCGGGCCGCGATCGAGCGGGGATTGAAGCCGTTGATCACGGCTTGAGACGCGGAGAGAAGCACCAAGCACCAAGCACTAAGCACCAAGCACCAAGCACCAAGCACCAAGCACCAAGCAGCAGGGAAACTCCAAATCTGGCCATCCACGCGTTCGCGATCGCGTTGGTGTTTGCGATTTGGTGTTTCTCTGGAGCTTGGATCTTGGAGCTTGGTGTTTTTTTATTCCACCGGCACCAACCGCGCGATGCGGCCGGGATTGTTCATCGCGAGATAGATCAAGCCGTCGGGGCCCGTGACGACATCGCGCACGCGGCCCTGTTCGCTGAACACCACTTCCTGGTGCAGCACTTTGTCGCCGTCGGTTTCGAGTCGCCGAAGGTGCCGGCCGACGAGGCTCGCAATGAAGAGGCTGTTTTTCCAGCGCGGGTAGCGGTTGCCGGCGTAGAATTCGATTGCGGCGGGCGCGATCGAGGGGGTCCACCAAGCGAGCGGTGACTCCATCCCTTCGCGCGTGGTGCCCTCGATAATCTCGCGCGCCTGGGCGAGGCCTTGGGAAGCCATCGGCCAGCCGTAATTGCGCCCTGGTTCGATGCGATTGAGTTCATCGCCCCCGCGCGGGCCGTGCTCGGTGGCCCAAAGTTTACCGGTGACGGGATGATACTGCAGCCCCTGCACATGCCGGTTCCCGAGGGTCCAGGTCGAGCCGACCGCCCCGGGCTGGCCGACAAACGGGTTGTCGCGCGGCACGCGGCCGTCGTCGAGCACGCGATGAATCTTGCCGCACGGATTGGTCAGGTCCTGCGCCGCGGCGGCATTGCCGCGGTCGCCCAACGTGAAAAAAAGATGGCCGGTGGGATCAAAGAGAAAACGGCAACCGTAGTGGCTCGTATCGCTGTAGTAGAATTTCTGGTCGGCGCGGAAAATATCCTGCTGGTCGACCCACGCCCCGTCGCGGATCCGGCCGCGCACGATCCGCGTCATCGACGTGGTGGGGTTGTCTCCAAGTTCTGTATACGCGAGATAAAGCCACCCATTCCGCGCGTAGTCGGGATGCGCGATGAGATCGAGAAAGCCACCGTCCTGACGGACGAAGGGCTTGGGGGTGCCCTTGATGGGCTCCGGCTGGAGCTGGCCATTTTCGATCACGCGCAGCACGCCGACCCGATCGCTCACGAGCATCTTTCCGCCGGGCAGAAAGACGAGGCTCCACGGCGTTTCGAGGGAGGAGGCGACGGTCTCGAGGCGAAAGGTCTGCTTCTGGCTGGCGACCATCAGGGTGTCGGGCGGTGGGACCGAGACCGGAATGGATCCCAAGGCGAACTGACGCGTGAGCCGCTTCATGGTGGCGAGGAGGCTGCGCTGCTCTTCGTCGCTCAACATCGCCTCGAATCCCACCATCCCGGTTTGCGGGAAACCGACGCGGATGCTGCGCAGGATGCTTTCGTCGTCGCTGCCGTGTTTCCACTCGGCGTCGAGCAGGTTGGGCCCCGTGCCGCCCGCGAGATTGGGTCCGTGGCAACCGGCGCACAGATCGGCGATAATTTTGGCTGGTGCGCGCGGCGCAGAATCAGCGGCGAACAAACCGGAGAGGAGGCCGACGCTGCAGAGGACGGTGGCGCGGAGGAGCGGAGAAGACATGGGGCGGCGCATGTCAGCGCGGCGCAGGCGGCAATTCAATCGTTTTGCGTGAGCGGTTTCGCATCTGCATAGCGCCAACGGTAGGCCGGTTGGATTTTGTGACCGAGCACTTGAAACTCGTTGGGACTCAGCAAACAGTCGGCGCCCTTTGATGAAGCCTCTCACCATTCTCGTCGCCGACGACGAAGAAAGCATTCGGCTCCTGATCGAACATTGGCTGCGCGGCGCGCAACATACCGTCGTGAGCGTGGGCAGCGCGACCGGGGCGATCGCCGAGCTCAAGCGGCGGAGTTTCGATATTGTGATCACGGATATTCTCATGCCAGACGGCGACGGACTCGACTTGATCGCCGCGTTGAAACGGGAGCAGCCCGCGACGCGGATCCTGGCGATCTCAGGTGGAGGCCGTTACGTGGAAGGCGACAACTGTCTAAAAATGGCCCGCGGGTTCGGGGCGCACGCGGTGGTGATGAAGCCGTTCGACGTTGCCCAGCTAAAAGCGGGGATTGCTCTCGCGCTGGCGCCCGTGCCGGACGCGACCACGTGGTGATAGACCGCGGCGGTCGATTGCTCTGGAGCGGTCACGAGCAGGTCGGTCCGGAATTGGTTCTTTCTATTACAGGGAGCGTGTTGGTTCGCGGGTCAGTGAGCTCGCGAGCATCGATTCGAGCTGAGTGCGAATCGCGGTCATGAGGGGATCCCCCTCGGTGCCGCGCGCGCGTTCCGGCGACACTTCGATGGCCTCGCCGATTTCCACGACGGCGCGCATCGGCGCGTGGATGCGGGCACGATCGGTCATGTCCTCCTCGAAACGCTCGATCGTCTCGAGCATGCGCTCGGGCGTCGGATGGGCGGCGAGATAGTCGGGCGGGTAAAGCGAGAGTTGCTGCGCGAGATACATGTCGCCCAGATGCCGCCAGCGGCGTTGGAGTTCGGGCTCGCTCAACTCGCCCGAAATCATTTCCGGGACGAGGGCCGTGCGGAGCAGTTTTACACGCCCGACGATTTCCTTTTCGCGCCGGCCTTTCACCCACTCTGCTTCCAACGGCGTGAGCAATCGGTCGATGAGCCGCGAGAGGCGTTCGTCGATGGAGCCAGGTTGGGCGCTGCCGAAATACTCCACTTCCTTGAGCGCGAGCAGTGCGCCACCGATTTTCGCGATGCGGTCCTTGAGTGGCAGGTCGTCCTGGGGATGCCATGTGAGCCGGTGCTCGATGTCGCGTAACACGGGCGGCACAGCGGTGGCGATGTCGCCGTCGAAAAAATACCGGAGTGCCACGGGGTGCACAACGACCTTGCCCGGCGGGCTGGCAGCGGCGCGTTGCTTGGCGGCGCCGCGGGCCATGAGCGCGGTGCCCTCCATGAGGTGGTTGAGTTTGTCGTTGTGTCGGGAGATCACGCCCTCGGGAAAAATCACCAGGGGCCGCTCGGCCGCCGCGGTGACGTTCATGGCGGTCTTGAGTGCTTCGCGGTCCGTGCCTTCGCGGTAAATGCTGAAGACGCCGAGTCGCGGGAGCAGGAACGAATGCAGCCAGTGCTGATGAAAAACATGCCAGCTCGCCACGACGTAAAACGGCCGGCGGAGCGCGATCGAGAGGGGGCCGAGAACGACTGGGTCGCAGGGTCGGCAATGATTGGGAGCGAGAATGATGCCGTGCCCCGCGTCGAGGGAGGCGCGCAAGCGTTCGACGTGGCGCAATTCCACCCGGACGATGCCAGCGCTCCTCCGGAGATAGTGCGGGATGATCGGCTTGAAGAGGTGCCACCACATTTTTCCGCGGTGCGGCGGCACGAAGCGATACGGTTTTGTGATGACAACGTTGTGCACCGGCAGAGGAGGCTGAGCGTTGCGCGGGGCGCGGGTCAAGGGAGCGAAATCGAGCGAGCGCAAGGCCGGGGGGTAACAAAATGGTTACCACATCGCGGTCGCGTGGGAGGGAAGTTGAAGCGTCGATGTGTTTATCGACTCGCCCCGTCGATCGATCGCGTTACCCCTATCCGCTCATGCGCTCCCGACTTCCGCTGCTCGCATTGCTCGTCGTCACTTCGGCTATTTCTGCTTCGGCCGCGACGCCGCTCGGAGCCCGCGAGAACTTCGAAAAACACTGTGTCGATTGCCACGGAGTTGATGGCAAAGGGCAGACGCGGCTCGGGCGCAAAGCGGGGGCGAAGGATCTGAGCGATCGAAAGGCGATGGCGAAACTCACCGATGAAGAGGTGTTCAAGACGATCAAGTTTGGCCGGAAGAATAATCGGGGAGAGGAAAAGATGGAGGCGTTCGCCGACGGGCTGGCAGACAAGGAAATCACGGAGCTCGTCGCGTTCGTGCGCACGTTCGCGAAGTAGCCGCAACGCGTGCCTCCCATGTTTCGCTTCACTACCCGCAACGCCCTTCTGGTCGGACTCGCCCTGTGGGTGGGGCTGACGATTTCCTGCACGCTGACCGATCGCGCGCTCCTGGTGCCGCCGTTTGTCGCCGGCGCGACGATTGTGGGTTCGGGCTCGTGCGCAAAATGCCACAGCAACATCACCGCAGGGTTTCACGACGCGACCCACGCGCATCTCATGTTGAAGGATGCGGCGGGCCAGATGAAAAGTGTATCGTGTGAATCGTGCCACGGGCCGGGGAGCTTGCACGTGAAGGCGGGCACGCGGGCCACGATCGTGAACCCAAAGATTTCTCCCGACACCTGTTTGCAGTGTCATCCCAATACGCGCTCGGAATTCAGCCTCCCGCACACGCATCCCGTGTTGGCGGGAAAGGTCGCCTGCACGAGCTGCCACGAGCCGCACAAGAGTGATGCCAATCCGAGCGGGGGCACGAAATCGCTGATGGCCGCGTCGAATGCGACGTGCGCCAAGTGTCACCCGGCACAGACAGGCCGTTTCACCTTTGAGCACGAGGCGGTGCGCGAGGGCTGCGTGACGTGCCACGCGCCGCACGGCACGGTGAACGACAAGATGCTGAAGGCGCGCGGCACGAGCCTTTGCTACCAATGCCATTTCCAGACTCAGAACAGCGGGGTGCAAATCATGCACGGCGGCGTGGACCATAGCCAGAATGTGATCCGCGGCACGTGTTGGACCGCAGGTTGCCATGAGGCGATCCACGGTTCGCACGTGAATTCCAGCCTGCGTTATTAAAGAGGCGCCATGGAATTTCCACGTTCGCAACCATCGGCCGCCGGGATCTGGGCGCGCGTCTTTTTGGCCTTCGTCGGGGGCGCTGCGATGGCTTCGGCCCAAACGACGGTCTCGGGGACCTTCGGCGTTGGCGGTGGCGCGGCGCTCGTCGATGGCAACCAGCCCGCCTTCCAGCAGCGGATGCGGCAGCGGAAAGATGGCTACGCGGGACTCGAAGAATTTTCGGTGACGCGGACGACGAACGACACGCTCTTTCGCATCGACGCGCGCTTCATGGAGGGCATCGACGACTACCGGCTGGCCACGCGGTTCGAGCGGTTCGATGCGTTCTACGTGCAGGCGGATTTTCGGAGCTTTCGCACGTTCTATGACGGCTCGGGCGGTCGACTCGTGCCGCGCAATCTGGCGATCTCCTGGTTCGACGAGAATCTCGCGCTCGACCGCAGCTATTTTTCCCTCGAGCTGGGCACGCTCGTGCCGAACCGGGCGCAATGGCGGTTGCGCTACGACCGCAGCACGCGGGACGGCACGAAGAATTCGATTCGCTGGGGCGACTCGAATCTCGCGGGCCAGCCGTTTTCGCCGCGCGCGTTTATTCCCTCCTATTACTTGATCGACGAGGCGCGGGACACCGTGACCGTCGACTTGAGTGACCGCACGGAGAAGGCGAATTGGGAGGTCGGTGGTCGCTACGAGCGGACGAAAACGGGGAATCGGCACGTGGCGCGCCGTCGCGCGCTGGAGCCTCAGGATCGCTACGTGACGACCCGCGAAGGCATGTCGACTGATCTCTTTTCCGGACACGGATTCTACGAGCGGATTTTCCACGAGAAGTTGCGGGCCTCGGCGGGTGGCTTGATCACCACGATCGATAGCGATGTCAGTGGCAGTAAAATCTACGGCAGCCGCCCCGATGCAGACTTCACGCCGACGGGCCGGCAGGGCGGCGACGTTGGCTACTATGGGCTCTTGGGGGGCACTCGGATGAAGCAGTATCTGGGCAATCTCAACGTCGTCTATGAGCCGGCGAAGTTTTGGTTGATTCGCCCTGGCATAAAATACGAGCACCTGCGCCAGGATAGCGGCGAAGCGCACTTCGATACGGATTTCGGTGGAGGCGCGGCGGGCGCGGCGGTTCTCCGGCAGATCGAAGCGAACAGTCGCAATGCGTGGAACGAAGTATCCGAGGAGCTCGAGGTGCGCTACCGGCGCTGGGCGGACTGGGTTTTGGATGTGCGCGCTCAGTGGAATCAAGGCACCGGAAACCTCGTCGAGCAAAGCATCCTCCTGCCAAACGCGAGCCGCGTGATCGACCGCGAGACGGAGTATGAACGAATCGGTCAGCGCTATATCTTCAACGCGAGCTGGTATGCCCGGCCCGGACTCACCGTGGCCGTGCAATACAATTACCGCCTCAAGCTGGCCGACTACGATCACCGCCGCGATAGCTCGAACAACCGCGCAGGCAACGATCGCTACCCGGCGTATCTGATCGACCAGGACATCGAGTCGCACGATGGCAACATCCGCATTTCCTGGCGGCCGAAATCCATGCTGAGCTTTGTCACGCGTTACGCGCACCAGCGGACCCTCATTACCAGCACGATGGATGCGTTGCCGGAGATCCGCGATGGACAACTCACGCGGCACATTGTGACGCAGACGGCGACCTGGCATCCCACGGCGCGGCTTTATTTCACGGGGGCGTTGAATGTGACGTATGACCAACTCGTGGTGCCGCCGCACCGGCTGACGTTTACCAGCGACAATAACTACGTCAGTGCCTCGCTAGGGTCCGGCTACGCGCTCGGCAAAGTCACCGATCTCTTCCTGGAGGCTAGTCACTATCGCGCGGACAATTACACGGACAATCCAACGGTCACGCTGCCGCTCAACGCAGGCCAGACGACACAGAGTGCTTTTCTCACCTGGGTCCGGCGGCAAAGCGATCGGCTGATCTACACGGTGAAATACGGTTACGCCACGAATCGCGATGGGACGTTTGGCGGGTTGAACGATTTCAACGCGCACCTCTTCTACGGCAAAGTGCAGTATCGGTTTTGACGACGGGTGGCGGCGGCGCTGGTAAATCGGCAAAATCCGCGCTCAGTGCGGCATGGTCCCATTTTCGGTCCTCGACCTCGCGCCGATCGTGCAGGGCGGAACTGCCGCCGAGGCGTTCGAGCGCGCGCGCGATCTTGCGCGGCAGGCCGAGCGACTCGGCTTTCGGCGTTACTGGCTGGCCGAGCATCACAACATGGCCGGCATCGCGAGTGCTGCGACGGCGGTGGTGATCGGTCATGTGGCGGCGGGGACTGCAACAATCCGCGTTGGGTCCGGCGGCGTGATGCTGCCAAACCACGCACCCCTGGTCATTGCGGAGCAGTTTGGGACGCTGGCGTCACTGTTCCCCGGCCGGATTGATCTCGGGTTGGGTCGCGCGCCGGGGACGGATCAGCTCACGATGCGCGCATTGCGGCGCGGGCGAAACCACAGTGTGGATACGTTTCCGGACGACGTCATGGAGCTACTGGCCTATTTTCAAGCGGCGGGACCCGAGCAAGCGGTGCAAGCGGTGCCGGGTGCGGGATTGGAGGTGCCGGTGTGGCTCCTTGGTTCGAGTCTCTACAGTGCGCAACTGGCCGCGGCGCTCAGCCTGCCTTTCGCGTTCGCGTCGCATTTTGCGCCGGAGCTTTTGGGCGACGCGCTGCGCGTTTACCGGGAGGAGTTCCGTCCGACGCCGCAGCGGCCGCGGCCGCACGCGATGGCATGCATCGGCGTATTTGCGGCGGATACGGATGCCGAAGCGGCGCGGTTGTTCACTTCGCAGGAGCAGAGCTTCATGAATCTCCGTCGTGGACGGCCCGGCCCGCTGCCACCACCGGTGGATCTCATGGCCGGGCTATGGACGGAGGCCGAGCGAACCATGGTCAATCAGGCTTTCCGCGAAGCGGTCGTGGGCGCGCCGGATACGGTAGCGCGCGGACTCGCGGCGTTTCTCGAGCGGACGCGCGTGGATGAGCTGATGGTCACCGCGGCGATCTTCGATCGAACCGCGCGGGTGCGATCGTTCGAGCTTGTAGCGGAGGTGCGCGACCAGCTCGGCCGAGCGCCAGCGTAACGGGCTCGTGAGTTCTGCTGGCTGGAGCGGGGAAATCGCCAGAACAGCAGGCCCCGCGCGGAGGCTGCCGTTCCGGCGAAACGCGGGTGCGGTCCGCGACTAGACCAAGGTCGCGTCGAGTGTGACGGTCGCGTTGAGCAGGCGAGAGATGGGGCAACCCGCCTTCGCCTTTTCGGCGATCTCCTTGAACTTGGCGGGATCGATACCGGGGACTTTCGCTTTCAGCACGAGATGAGACGCAGTGACCGTCCACCCTTTCGGCGGCACATTATCGAGGCTGACGTTCGCCGTGACGGCGAGTTCGTCGGGCTTGAAGTTTGCACCTCCGAGCTCGGCGGAGAGCGCCATCGCGAAACAACCGGCGTGGGCGGCGGCGATGAGCTCCTCCGGATTGGTGCCGGTCCCGCTTTCGAAGCGGGAGCCGAACGAGTATTCCGTGTTCTTCAAAGCTCCACCGGGGGCGGTGAGCGTGCCTTTTCCTTCCTTGAGCGTGCCGTTCCAGACGGCGGTAGCGGTGCGTTTCATGTCAAAGCGAACGTGCGTTCAATTGGATAATTCGCAATCGGACGAGCGTTTGGAATTAATGCGGAAAGCTGGAAAGCGGGAAATAAGGCAACGGAGGGGTGGTTGGTTTCCTCTTTCCCACTTTCCACATTCCTTTTTTCGGAATGGCCGCTTTAGAACGTGCCCTTCACCCCAAACGTCCACAACGAGCCGAAATCTTCTCGCTGGCGGAATTGCGCGTGGGCGGGGGTGCTGGGACCGTAGCGCTCGATGTCTTCGGTGGCGTCGTCGATGTTGCGCATGCTGCCGAACACGGCGAATCGCTTGTAGAAGGTGTATTCCGCGCTCAGGTCGATGTAGAGCCGCTTGGAACCCCAATCGTAAGTGCCGGGCTCGATACTGCGGCCAGCGCCGATCAGGCCACGCCGTTGACGGCCCTTGTAGTTCCAATTCATGCGCACGTTATATTTCGGGCGCGAAAGGCTGACACCCCAGTTGTAGATGCGCGGGACGTAGCCGGAGAAGTTCGAAGCGGCCTGCCCGGTGGCGCGGGTCGCAGTGGTGTTGGCAAAAACCTGCACCCCGCGGGCCCACGGCGGCAGGAAGGTCAGGGCCTGCTTATATTCGAATTCAAGGCCCTGCATGCGCACCCGGCTTTCGAGATTATAATTGGTTGAAACTGGATACTCGCCGTATTCATCCGGGTCGAGACTGTAGAGGTCGAGAAATGCCGGGGTGGCGGGAAGAATGATGCCGCCGAAGAAGTTTTCGAAGTCGCGGCGGAAGCCGCCGACGGATATTTGACCGACGCGCTCGAAGTAATACTCAAACCGGATCTTGGTTGTCTTCGCGCTCCAGGCTTTGATGCCCGCGTTGTTCACGGAGATTCGATTGCTGGAGGAGTTTGGTGGCAGCTCGGTGTCGGGCAGCGTAAGCCCACCGGCGTATTGGTTGAAGTCGGGCCGACCGACTGAATAGTAGTAGGCGATCCGGCCGATCAGATTTTCTCGGATATTATAGCTGGCGTTGATATTCGGAAACCAACGGAGGTATTCCTTCTTCACGTTCTGCTTTCG
Source organism: Opitutaceae bacterium (assembly GCA_031425115.1). GTDB lineage: Bacteria > Verrucomicrobiota > Verrucomicrobiia > Opitutales > Opitutaceae > ER46. The sequence goes on from JANPIT010000831.1 coordinate 13,501, forward strand.
ATCGAGGAAAGTGAGCTGCGAGATGGCCAAAGCGTTGGAAACGCCGTTGATGGTGGTCGGCTCGATCAGCACGGGCGCGGGAATCCGATTCGCTCCGGTGCCGGTGAAGATGAGGTTGCCGTTGGCATCGCGCTGACGAAGCACATCGCCGTTGGCGTCGCGTTGATAATTGCCCGTCGGGTCGGTCAACGGACCCTGCGCTTTGACGTTCGTTTGTTCCGCGCGAATACCGCCGACGAACTTGAGCCGGCGGTTAAAGAAGGCGATGTCACCTCTGACATAGGCCGAGGAGATGATCTCGGACGCCTTTTTCGAAAGGTTCACCGCGTTGCGATAGTTCGTGTTCTCGTTGAGGGTGAAATGTTGTGGGTTCGCCTTATAGTATTCCCACATTTTGTAATTGCTGAGGTATTGGATCTGAGGGAACCCGTAAGGCCCCACGCGCTGGGAAAAGATTTCGTCGAGCAGGAAGGCGGCGGCGTCGTCACTAAACTGATCGCCCACCGGGGCCGTGACCGCGCGGCCATCTGCGCCCACGTGAGTGTAGGGGACGTTTCCGCCGCGGATATCGCGGGCTGATTCGCGAATCTCCGCGCCGACTTTGAGCGAAACCGGCCAATTGCGGACGTCGAAATCCCTGCGCATGTTTGCCATGGCGCTCCGTTGCAGATCGGAGGATTCCCGGAAATCGCTGCTGGCCGTGTTGAGGTAATACGAGTCGAGTTTATAAGGATTGATCGGTGCGCCCGTCGTGCCGTCGGTCACTTCAATCTTGCCGGGTCGCAGATAGAAGATGTCGCTGAAACGCACGGTCACGTTACCGCGGCGGGCAGAAGCGCCGTTGAAGAAACCTTTATCGATGTCGCGATAATGGTTGCTGGCGTGGGAATAGCCGGCGCCCGCATCGATTTTCCAAACGGGGCCTTCGTGAAAGTAACGAAAGGTCGGCATGAAGGTGGTGCCGGCTTTCTGCCGGGAACCGTTGCCGACACTAATGGCGCCAAAGCCAACGTCGCCGTTAGTCGCATAGGTGGAAAAGTTTCCAGGGAGGACGCGGCCGGTGTTAAACGAGAGGGTGCGATTGTTAAACGTCGCGTCGAAGAATGCGTATTGAAACGAAAAGGAAACGCGGTCGTTGCGCGTGAGCTTGTAGTCGAGGGTCGTGCCCAGCGAAGACCGCGTGGTAATCTTCGTGCCATCCCGCACGGCATATTCGGAGAGATACGGCTTGTCGGGGGTGGTGTCGGGATAACCGTTGGTGGCATCGGCTGCGACCGTCGTGGCGGTCCCGGCGCCGCGCCACGTGTTCGTCATGAAGTCCTGCATCGTATATTGTGACGTCGTGCCGCCCGAGAGGGTGAAGCCGAAGCGCTTGTTGACGGGGACGACCCAGGAAAAATCCATGCCGGGATGGATTTTATACGTTTTGTCGCGGATGGGGCCGGGCGTCTTGCGGAGACTGCGCTCGGAATCGCGCATCATGAGATAGACGTTTCCGTTGAACTGCGGCCGGGAGCGTTCGAATGCGCCGCGGGGCACCATATTCACGCCGCCAGCCAGCGCTGAGCCAGGAGATTCCGGGGTGGGCGAGTGATAAACTTCGATGCGGGCGATGTTGTTGATGGAGACCTGCTCGAGTTCGACAGTGCGCGAGGTGCCCGAAGAGGCGGCGCTCGCGAGATTAAATCCCCCGACGGTGACCGGCACGTTATTGGAAGGAACACCGCCCATCGAGATGGTGCGGGCGTCTCCACCGACATAGTCGATGGACATGCCGGGGAGGAATTTCAGAAACTCACCGACGTTGCCCTCGGCTACATGGCCGAACTCATCGGCGGCGACGACGTTGACGATGTTGGAGGCGAAGCGCTGCTCGTTGATCGCGATGGCGGCGCCGTCCATCTCCTTCGAGGTAGAAACGACGAACTGATCAAGTCGCACCGTGCCGTCATTGGCCACGGGCTTCGTGTCGGCGTCGGCCAAATTGAAGTCCTGCTGGGCGGTTTGGCCCGCGACGACCGTGACGGTGCGCGTGATCGCCACCAGTCCGGTGTGGAACACGCGGAGGCGCGCGGCGCCCGCCGGCACACCGACGACGCGGTATTGGCCGGATGAATCCGTGAAGGTTTCGATTCGCGTGCCCTCGATGGTCACGCGGGCCTTCTCAAGATACTCGCCATTGCGCGTATTGAGAACGCGGCCCTCGATGGTGCCGGTCGCGGATTGGGCCGTAGCGTGGACAGTGAACCACGTGCAGGTGGCAGCCAGGAAGCAGAGTCGCAGGAATGCAGAGAGGCGGTGGAGGCAGGTCATGGCGTTCAGGTGACAACGGCCGCCGCACGGGGAAGCGCGGCAGGCAGCTCTCGGGAGTGAGGGGTTGGACTGCAAAGCAGTCCGTTGAACAACGGAGTTAAGGTGGCGGTTGCGCCAAGAGGCGTTTCCGGCCCGAGCGATATGCGCTACGCCGGGAAGGGGCACAATGAGAAACCCACGCGAACTGTGGCTCACCCAAACCGCAGTCGGCAAAGTGGTGCGCCCCGGGGGCTAACTGGCCTCGGGCGTCGGCGTAGCCGTCTCGGCGGTTGCTTCCGGGAGACCAAACAGCTCGACCACCTCGATGGGGGGGCCGAAGGAGCGATCCATGGGAATGACAAAGTAGACGCGATTACACGCAGGGCACGCGATCACGGTTTCCCGGGTTGGGCCCGCCGCCGCGCCGGAACGACCTTGCAGCGCGATCGGATGCGCACAGGCGCAATGCCATGTCGCGCAACTTCCGATCACGCTGGCGCGAGAGGCGGGGCGATTCATCACCCGCAATGGAATTGTCCGAGTCATGGGCACTGTCGTAGTCACACAGTTAGTGACCTCTGCCCCCGGTCAAGGTTACCCTGCGCCAAGAATTGGTCGATCGAGTTGCCACCTACCGTCGATCGTCCCGAAGCAATGCCCGGGAATCTCTCGCTCGCTTCAGCCGGCGCATCCGTAAGGCTGTTACAGATGAAGAAACCTACGCGCGAGGAGCGTCAGCGCATGTGCACGGGGAAGCGGCGATACCGCACACAGGCCGACGCGCTCGACGCTGCGCTGCTCGCGGGGGTGGAGCGACGAAGGAAGGCCTACGTCTGCAGCCTGTGTGGGCAATGGCACCTGACCTCCGCCTGAAAAACACGGGCCCGGCGCAAGCGGGGCCGGTGAAGTTGCCACTGCCACGCTGATTTCGAGCGGGGCCGCGGCGCGCTTGCGCCGGGGCGGCGGGTTTTGTCGACTGCAGGAATGGCTGCGCACGAACTCGTCATTGGCTTCGATGCCGATGACACCCTCTGGCACAACGAGAGCATCTTTGAAAAGGTGCACGAGCGTTACCGCGCTCTGCTCGCGCGGTATCACGACGCGGCCACGGTTGATCGCACGTTGCTCGCGACGGAGCTGCGCAATCTCGAGCTCTACGGTTACGGAGTGAAGGGCTTCACGCTCTCCTCCATCGAGACCGCGATTCACCTGACGGGCGGAAAGATCTCAACCGATGAGGTGCAGCATATCATCGATCTCGGGCGCGAAATGTTGGAGCACCCGGTGGAGTTGCTCGACGATGTCGCGGAGACGCTCACGAGGCTGGCGGCGGGCCATCGGCTGCTGGTTATTACCAAAGGCGATCTTCGCGACCAGCAGCGCAAGCTCGGCAAATCCGGCCTGGCCTCGCATTTTCAACATATCGAAATCGTATCCGAGAAAGACGAGACGACCTACGCGGAGATTTTCCGGCGGCACGGAATTGCCGCGGAGAATTTTCTCATGGTCGGGAACTCGCTCAAGTCGGACATCCTGCCAGTGCTTGCGCTCGGCGGTGCCGGCGCGCACATGCCTTATCATTTAACCTGGGCCGTCGAGCGGGTCGAACGCGCCCCGCGGGCGGACGATCGTTACTATCGCATCGAGAAATTGCGCGAGCTGCCGGCGATTGTGGATCGCCTGGTGCACAGCGTGCGGAGTCAGTAGGGAATCGCCCTACAAATACTTCAGACGTGCTCGCACTGGCGCTTCCGCCGTGCTCTCCTACGGTGCGGACATGGCTCCGGAGGAAAAAATTTCGATCCTGATCGTCGATGATGATACGAACATTCGTTACCTCCTGGAAACGGCAACCACGCGCGACGGTGGGTTCGAGATCGTTGCAGCGCTGGAAGACGGCGCAGTGGCGCTCGAATGGCTGAATCGACAGGAGACGGAAGAATTACCGGACTTCGTGCTGACTGATCTGAGCATGCCACGGCTCACCGGGCTCGATCTGGTCAAGGCCATGAAGGCCAATGAGCGACTGCGTCAGATCCCCGTGGCAATTATTACGTCGTCGAACATCCCGAACGATCGCGAGGACGCCTATGCAGCGGGGGTGTGCGAGTTCATCCAGAAGCCGCACGGGCTGGACGCTTTGACCAAGGTAATGGCGGGCCTGCGCACGAAATGCGCGGAGCTCACCGCGAAGCGCCACCACGCCGCCTGAGACGGAGTGGGCGAATCGCCGGAGCGCGCCCGTTAGGCGGCGGCTAAGAACTTCGTGACGATCGCGCGCACCTCGTCGCCCGACATCGTCTCGCGGGCAATCAGGTCTGCAGCGATGGCGTCCAGCGCGGCTCGATGCGCGGTGAGCGCCCGCGTCGTGGCCTCGTAGTTGTCATCCAGAAGTGACTTCAAATGCCGCTCACCTTCGTGAAACGTCTGGGGACTCGCAAGGGGCTGACCGTCGTCAGAACGCGAGAGCGCCATGAAGCCCAGGGGCGACATACCGAACTCGAACACCATCTGGCGGGCCGTGCGGGTCGCCTCTTGAATATCGCCGGAAGCACCGCTCGTGATCGTGCCGATCGCGAGTTCCTCGGCCACGCGGCCGGCCATGAGGCACTGGAGGCGGGCGACCAGCAGCTCGCGGGAATAATTGAAGAGGTCGCGCTCAGGGGAAAAATGCGTGCTGCCGAGGGAGCGTCCGCGCGGGATGATCGTGACTTTCTGCAGCTTCAGGTCGGCCTCGCCGGCGAGAACTTGCATCAGAGCGTGTCCAGCTTCATGATACGCGATGACTTTCTTGTCGTGATCGGTCATCACGCGACGGGTTTCGCGGCCCCAGTTGATCTTGTCCCGCGCTTCGTCGAGGTCGGTCATCATCACGGTCGCGCGGCGGTTGCGCGCGGCGTGGATGGCGCCTTCGTTGAGCAAGTTCGCGAGGTCGGCGCCCGAGTAGCCCGGGGTCGCCTTGGCGATCTTCTCGAGTTCGACGGATGGATCCAACTTCACGGCGCTGGCATGCACTTGGAGAATCGCGACGCGGCCGCCGAGATCGGGCAGGCCGACGGAGACCTGGCGATCGAAACGGCCGGGGCGTAGCAGCGCCTTGTCGATGGTGTCGGGCCGGTTGGTGGCGCCAAAAACCACCACGGCGTCATCGGACCCGAAGCCGTCCATGGCGACAAGGAGGGCATTCAGCGTCTGGTCGTGCTCCTGTTGCGCGCCGCCGCCATCGCTGTTCGAGCGGGCGCGACCGATGGCGTCGATCTCGTCGATGAAGATAATACTGGGCGCGGTCTCGCGCGCCTTCTTGAAAAGTGAACGGACGCGCGCGGCGCCGACACCCACGTAGAGTTCCACGAAGTCCGAGCCGCTCAAGCTGTAGAAGTGAGCCTTCGCTTCACCGGCGACGGCTTTCGCGAGCATCGTCTTGCCGGTGCCGGGAGGTCCGACGAGGAGCACGCCCTTGGGCATGCGACCGCCGGTTTCGGCGAACCGGCTCGGGTCTCTCAAAAATTCGACGACCTCGTGCACTTCGTCTTTCGCTTCATCGCAGCCAGCGACGGAGGAGAAGCTGACACTGGAGGTAGCGGGGCGAAGAGCCTTGGCGGAGAACGTGGTGAAGCGGCCGGCGTAACGCTGGACGCCCAGCAACATGAGGCCCGCGATGACGAGGAGGCCGAGCACCTGCATCGTGATGTGCACCGCGGTCGAGGCGCGTTCGCGCGCGGTCGTCGTGCGCGCCGTGGCAAGGGAGGCGGCATCGTTCTCGGCGAAGCGGCGATCACGCAGGAGCGTGAGATCGGAATCGGTGAGACGAGCCGTGGTGCTCACGCTCGTGGCGACGCCAGCGGCCGTGGTGCGAGTCGCGGTGAGGTCTGCGAGACCCGTGGCGTTGGCGCGGAAAACAATGTGACCGCCGGTCAGCTCCTGAGCGCGAGCTGCGGCGAGAAAATCCGCGACCTCAATGCGCTGGCCGGCGGGCGAGCCCGCGTTCCCGCTGGTGCGTTTCAAATAGAGGTCGGTGCCGGCCACTGCGAGAAACACGGCCACAAGAGCAAAAAACCAGCGAAGAGGGAGGGTCGGCATATGTCCTATACGGGGTCGGGGACGTTCTCCTACAACTCTAGAATTGCAACGCGACCGCGTCGGGAATTTGCCCTCCGTTTTTATCCAATCTGCCCCGTGCGCCCGGTAGGCGCGCAGCTTGGCTTTCGACACGGAGTTGCGCAGCCTCTCCGCCAAGGCGCCGGGCAAACGTGGCGCGCAAGTTGTTGAACGGTTTTGCAGAAAAAAATCGTGCGGGAAATACACCGCAGTGCTCTTCGGAGCGGAACTCTCTTCGCGGACAGCCGCACTATCGCGAGCAAACCCCATGAGACGTCGATCCCTCACCATCTTCCCGTTGCTGATCGCGGCGGTGTTCGCCGGATTCCAATACTTCGGCGCAGAGAAAGTCACCAACCCCGAAACGGGCCGCAAAGTGCGGGTCGCGATGTCGACAGACCAGGAGCAAGCGCTGGGTCTGCAGAGTTACCGCGAAGTGCTATCCCAAAGCGATGTCGTGACCAACGGTCCCGAGCTCGACTTGGTGCAACGGGTCGCGCGGCGACTGGCGGGCGCGGTGGGGAGTGCGGGCGGGAGCTTCGAGTGGCACGTGTCGCTGATTCGCAGTCCGCAAGCCAACGCGTTTTGCCTGCCCGGCGGAAAAATCGCGGTCTACACGGGAATCCTCCCGCTGACGCGCGATGAGGAGGGACTGGCGGCGGTGATGGGCCACGAGATGGCGCACGCCATTGCGCGGCACGGTTCGCAACGGCTGCTGCGCACCAGTCTGGCCCAGACGGTGATGGCGGGAGCACAGTTTTCGTTTTCGGACATGGATTGGAATCAACGGCGCATGATCATCGCGGCGTTGGGCGCGGGCGCACAGTATGGCGTGTTGCTTCCCTTTAGCCGCGATCATGAGACGGAGGCGGACGAGATGGGCATCCTCTACATGGCACGGGCGGGCTACGACCCGACGGCGGCGATCGGTTTCTGGGAACGGATGGCGCAGGCGGGCGGAAACCAGCCGCCGGAGTTCGCGTCGACGCATCCGTCGAACGAAACGCGCATACGGCATCTCCAGGAAATCATGCCGCGCGCCCACGCGGAATACGTCAATCGCGTGAAGACGGGACGTTAAGCGCGAGATCGAGGCCGAGTGTGGGTGCAGGCAGCCGCTGCCGGATGGAAGCGCACGCCACTGGCGCCGGCGGATAACCTGAGAGCTCGCACGAACCGCCCCCGTCGTCGACGCTCCTCGGAGGGACGCGTCGCACGCCGCGGCGATAGCAAGGCACAGTCCCGAAGGACTCGCAGTTTAACTCTTCGAGTCTTTCAACCGCGGGAGAATGCTCTTCCAGCGTTGGCCGAGTTTTTGAAGCTTTTCGCGCACGGCTGCCACCACTTCCTCGGGCGGCGGGGGCGTGGGGAGCGAGAAGCCGGAGGAGGCGCGGCGGGATTTGGCCACGGGCGATTTCGCGACCTTGCGGGGGCGCGCTGCCGCTTTGGTTTTCTTCACGGTTTTGCTCGCGCTGCTTGGCGCCGCTTTCGCGGGCTTGGTGCTCGTAGCCGCCGGTTTGGTCGCAGCTTTACTGCGGGCACTGGATCCGCGCGAAGCTGCGCTGGACTTGGGGGAGGGGGATCGGGTGGGCATAAGTAGAGTGATAGACCGCTGTTTCCTGAAGTGGAGCGGAGGAAATCTTCGCGCGCGCTGCCGTTTAGTGCGACAGGGTGGAGCTGCCTGCTGCGCTGGCGCCTGCGGGAGACTCGGAGGAGTGGAGCTCGCCGAGGAGAAAGTTGCACCGGTCCCCACAATAGCGGCACGTCTCGGCACAGATGCGGCAGTGGTCGTGCATCTCGCTGTGTGACTCGCACTCGTCGGCGCAAATCCGACACGCGACAATACAGGCCTGGAGTTGGGCGTGCACGAGGGCGTGCGCCGTCTCGGTCTGGCGCATCAGCACGCGAGCGGTGATGGCACAGATGTCGGCGCAATCGAGATCGGTGCGGATACAGCGACGGAGGTGTTCCAGGTGCTCGGGTTCGGCGAGGCAGGCATCGGCGCAAGCGGTGCAAATCTCCGCGCAGGTCGATAGCGCTTGCAGCGCCTCGGCGTAATCCATGACGCGTGGCGTGTCCCCTCGGGGATGACTGCGCAGCATCATTTCGATCGTTTTCATGGAGGAAGCGTAATGCGTTCGACTGCGGTAATCTATGGGGTGGGTTCCGCCTGGGAGGCTGAGGAGGTTCGTGGTCTCGTGGTCGGCCGCGAACTCTCCAGCTCAGGGTTTCACGAGGGGGGAGAGGGGACCGCTCGGGGAGGCTGGTTCGGGAGCTTCATCCGGTGGCGAGATCTTGATGCGCGGCGCCCATTTCAACCAATCCTTCTCCATTTCCGAATGCAGCGTGAAGAGGGTGCCATCCGGGGCGACGGGGGCCAGCTCGCGCCCGGCGTCGGGCGTCGCAAAGCCCACGCCTCCGCTGAAGAGCGATTCGAGTGACGTGCTTCTCACCTCCGCGCCGAGGAGGCCCAGCTTGAAGGACACGCCGCCCGCGTTCCAGAAGCGCGTGCTCGTGCGAACCAAATCCACGTAAGGGGTCTTGATGCGAATGCGGATGAGCACGCTCGCGGCGTCCGTATCGAGCCGGCTCGTCTCGACGACACCGACCTTCACCTCCCGATAAAAAACGGGCGCACCCGGGGACATCGCGCCGAGCCGATCGGCCTGGAGGACGAAGGCGCGGCCGTCGCCGGTGTTTTCGAGGGCGGGCGCCTTGGGCAGTCCTTGAAACGCCGTCGCGGGTTCGCCTGTTCCGGGCCGCACTTTGATGCGCGCGCCGGTGAAGAGCGTCTCGATGCCGCGCACTCCGGTCAGACCGATCTCCGGATGCACGATCCAGAATTGGGAGCCGGTGCGCGCGAGGGCCGCGGCATTTTTGTCCAACCGCACCGTGACGCGCACGCCGCTGAGGTCTTCGTTCAAGTTGACCGCCAGCACAGAACCGACCGTCACGCCTTGAAACTCCACGGTGGTCTTGCGCGCTTCGACGCCTTTGCCCTCGGGAAAATCGATGGTGATCTCCGGGCCGCGATGGCGGAATTCGCGGAATACCATCCACCCGCCGACGGCGAGCGCGATGAGCGGCACGATCCAGATCAAGGGTAACGAGCGGCGCCGCGAGATCCGCGGCGTGTCAGGTGAGGCACTCATGAAGAAGTCGCGGTGTTCGGGGTCGGGGTCTGCGGCGGTTCGACCCACAGCAACTTGGGTTCAAACGCATCGGTCGCCAGCACGGTGAGCACCACGGCGGCGGCAAACGCGATGATGCCGGCGCGGGGCTCGATCGTGGCCAGCGCGCCGAATTGCACCGCGCCGGCGAGGAAGGCGACGAGGAAGACATCCAGCATCGACCAGCGTCCGATGAGATCCAGGACGCTATAGAGTTTTGTCAGCCCGCGACGTCGACGCGTGGCGCGCCAGCGGACGGCAAGGAGCAGCCAGGTCAGGCCGACTAGCTTCAGTGCTGGAATAAGAATGCTGGCGATGAAGACGATGGCGGCGATCGCCCACATGCCGTCTTTCCACAGGCTGATGATTCCCGACATGATGGTGTCCGTGCGGGCCAGCCCGCCGGTGTTGGTGCTGAGGACGGGCAGGACGTTGGCAGGCACGAGCATCACCGCTGCCGCAATCGCGAGGGCGGTGGCCCGCGAGAGATGGGTCGACCGGAAGTAGGCGGTGCGCGTCATCATGATGTGGATACAGCGGGCGCGGTCGGGGATTCGGGCGCTTCGAATTCCACGCTGCGCCAGCCGAGCAGGATCGCGATGGACATGGCGGCGTAACACCAGAAGCCCGCGCCGACCGTCACGTTTACGAGCGTGCCGAGCTTGGTGAGGGCGACGAGCACCGCCAGCACGTAGACCTCGGGCATGGCCCAGTGATTTACGGCGTGCGCGGTGTGCCAGAGGACGGGCGATGCGCGGTGTTCCCGAACGCGCCGCAGCAGGAGGACGGAGAGGACGCCGAGAAGAATTACGGGAGCGACTAGCCCGCAGATCAGAACCCACACGGCCAATATTTTCATGCCGTCGGCCCAGAGCGCCTCCGCGCCGGAGAAGAGATAACCGACGCGGGCGTTGCGGAGTCGGTCGACCGTGACAAACGGAAGCAGCGTCGCGGGCACCGCGAGAAAAAGGCCGGACAGCACGAAGGCCGGCGCGGCCTGCCGACCCCACCAACTGCGTTGCGCGAGGAGCGTGCCGCAGCGCGCACAGAGGGCACGTTCGCCCGCGGCAAGAGCCACGGGCCGATGCGGGTGACCGCACCAATGGCACACGAGCAGGGAGGCCTCGGGCACTGGGACCGTCGAATCTGAAGGTGAAGCGAGCATCTGAAACTGCGGAATTGGCGCCGGCCAAGTCACTTGAGGAGCAGCGACCAGCGCGGAGGCCCGCGGTTCCCGACCCGGTATTTTGCGCCGGACTTTTCCTGGGGCTCTGGTTCGCTGCCTTTCGCACCCCATGAACGTTCCCCGCCTCTTCTGCCTCTATTTTGGTCTCGCTGCCCTGCCTGCCTTTGCCGCGGAACCGCCCGCACTCCGGATCCGCGCTCAAACGATCGATCCCGCGATTCAGATCGGCTATGGCCTGGCGATCGCCGACGTCGATGGCGACGGCAAGGACGACATCCTGTTGGCCGATGCGAAACAGATCGTGTGGTATCGCGCGCCGAAGTGGGAGAAGTTCGTCATGGCCGAAAATCTCACGCCGAAGGACAATGTCTGTATCGCCGCGCGTGATATGGACGGCGACGGGAAATGCGAGGTCGCGGTCGGTGCCGAATGGAATCCCGCCGACACGGTAAATAGTGGCGCGGTTTTCCTGCTCGATCCGCCGGCGGATCGCACGCAGCGGTGGACGCCGCGCAAGCTCCCGCATGAGCCGACAACCCATCGCATGCTCTGGGTGCGGGGCACCGATCGCAGCGCGTTGCTCGCGGTGCTCCCCTTGCATGGTCGCGGCAACAAGAACGGCGCCGGTGAAGGCGTGCAGTTGCTCGGCTATCCTTGGCCGTGGCGCGAAGGGAGTCAGCCGGTTCCCTTGTGGTCCGCGCAACCGCCGCTGCACCTCACCCATAATTTCGACCTCGTGCCCGGCGGCCAGGGACGCGACAGCGCGGAGACTTTGCTCGTTGCCACGAAAGAGGGCGTCCGCGCGATCGAAGCGTTTGCGAATCGCTCGTCGCCGCAGGCGGTGACCAGCATCAATGCCGGCGAAGTGCGCCGCGGCGCGTTGCCGGGTGGTGGGCGCTTTATCGCGACGATCGAGCCGATGCACGGTAACGAACTCGTGGTCTATCGCGGGCCAGCGACGCAGTCCTCGAGTGGGGCGGACTGGACGGGCGCGCGCGTTGTGCTCGACGACAAGCTGCTGCAAGGGCACGGGCTAGCCACCGGTGACTTGCTCGGTATCGGGAGTGATCAAGTGGTGGTCGGCTGGCGCGGCGCCCGTGCGGGCGACAAGGTGGGGCTGGCGCTCTTCGTCGCTGCGGATGCGACTGGTGCAACGTGGAAGCGACACGGCATGATCGACGACAATCAGATGGCGTGCGAAGACCTCAAAATCGCCGACCTCAACGGCGATTCATGGCTCGATATCATTGCCGCCGGACGCGCCACCAAAAACGTCAAAATCTACTGGAACCAGGGCGGTGCCAAGTAGCGCGCGGGTCAACACTCAAGCGCGCTGCCTCGCGACAGGGAGTGGCGCGGGCTGTTATTTGCAAGCATGATCGTTTTCCTCAACGGCCGCTTCGTGCCCGAGGAGCAGGCCTGCGTCTCCATTCATGACCGTGGCTTCCTCTATGGAGACGCGCTTTTTGAAACGATCCGCATCTACAACGGTCTTCCCTTCCTTTGGGAGGAACACATGTCTCGGCTGTGGGCGGGCTGCCATGCCCT
>JANPIT010000832.1:0-10908 GCA_031425115.1 Opitutaceae bacterium
ACGGGCCTGGGCCTCGCGATCGTGAAAAACGTGGTGCAGGCCCACGGCGGCGATGTCCGCGTCGAAAGCGCGCCCGGGAAGGGCACCGAGTTTTTCATCACGCTACTCGCGGCGAAAAGTCCGGCGGAGTGAGGTGGTGAGCCGTGGCCATCCCCGCTCACGGGCAGGAGGTTTGATCCTCCCTGTCGTTCACCACGAATTCGCGCGGTAAATCGGCTGAAGCTCACCGCGAGGCAACGGCAGCGCGAGTTCCTCGATGACGTGATCGAAGAGCAATCGGCGCTGGCCGGGCGAGAGGCCGGGTTGAAATACCGCGACACGATAATCGCGGTAGAGCCCCTCCGTCTCCTTCGCCGTCACGACACGCATCGCGGCGAACAAGGCGTTATCGATGATCGTGGCTTTGGCTTGTCCCAGGGTGCGCCCAATTTCGACCCGGATCGCTTCGCGTTCGTTGATTAGCACCGCAACGCGCTGGCCGTAATCCTCGGCCACGCGGGCGAACTCGGTGCGGATACCGTCGATCCTGGCCAGCGCCTCCGGGGTGGCGGGCGGCGTGGGGCCTCGGCTGCCGCGACCGCCTCGACCGGGGCCCGAAGGCACCACGACGAACTTCATGCCGTCTCCGTCAAAGCGATACGTGGCCTGCATCGGCAGATCGCGACCGCCGGCGAGAATCGCTTCCGCCTTCAGAGCCGTTTCCTTTTGGAGGGTGGAAAAATCCAGCATCAGTGCACCCACGCGTTGATGCAGCACCGGGGGCAAGGGTGTGCGCTCGGCAATCGCGGCCGGTTCGGTAAAAGCGGCGAGCCCGCGACGGATCTCCTCGGCCAGGGTTTCGAGTTCCGCCAATCCGGCAGCCTGCCGCTCCGCCAGCGCCTTGAGCGGGTTGCTGCGCAGAAAGGCGAACTTCTGGCCGTCATAGTCGTAGACGGCATCGTAGAGCTGTTTCTTGAGTGCCGATTTTTTGCTCTGATATGAAGCGAGGCGGGTTGCCACTTCCGGGGGCACATCATCCGGCAGCAGGACGCGCGCGGGTTCGGGCGGAAAAAACAGATAGGGTTGTTGGGCCGTCGCCGCGGTGGTATTTTCCCCTGCGCTGTAAAGCTCGATCGAGATCTCGCGCAGGAGGCGGCGTTGGGCCGGCAGCAGCCCGGTTTGATAGAAAGCCGAGCCGCGCATGACTTGCCCGATCTCGAACGGAGAAAATCCGCGCCGGTCGCCGTCGCCGAGCCGCCATTGACGAATGGCGCCCCAGGTATGGTCACTCACGATCAGGTCGCGGCGCAGCTCCTCCGCGGTCGCCTCCAATTGGGTTACGGCCGCACTTTGTCGCCGCGCGAATGTCTCCAGCTCACTGATACGTGTGGCGGATTCCGTGCTGCGCACGCGATCGAGTTCCGCGCGCAATTCCGATTGGAGGGTGATTTTGGCGTCGCGATACTGCTCCAGCCGCGTGCGTAGCTTGGGCGTGAGTGTCTTGGTGGCGAGGCGCGTGCCGAGGGCCGGGTAGAAGAGCTCGTTGACGTAGGAGGCCAGCTCGGGGGGAGGCGCCGCGCGACCGGTGGGCGAGGAGGCGCGCGCAATCGCGCGGCCGAGAGGCGGCGGGTTCGGCGGAAAGAAAATGAGCACCGGTTCCAGTCGCGGCGGGGAGTCGGTCGATGGGCTCTGCGTGGTGCGTGTGCCGCTCTCAAATTGCGTCTGCGCTCGTGCGTGGCCCGCGGCGAGCAGGCCCACCAGCAACGTTAGGCCGCGTAGCGATCGAACGCCTAACCGCCGTGGAGCACCGGCTCGTTTATGCCGGGCAGCGGGGCGACGAAACATCGCGAAAGCGGGCAGGAAGGGCGTCATGGCAGCGGTGGCAAGACGCGCCAAGTTGACGCCGGATACGCGCGCCGGCGCGAGACGAAATCAGCCGTAGCGCCCCTCGATGTATTCCGCGGTCTTGGGATTCGCCGGGGTAAGGAAAAGATCCTCGGTGCGGCTGTGCTCGATCATCTTCCCCAGCAGCATGAAAATGCACTCGTCGCTCGCGCGGCGAGCCTGCGCCATGTTGTGCGTTACAATCACAATCGTGTAACGGCCTTTGAGGGAGAACATCAGTTCCTCGATGGCGGCTGTGCCCTCGACATCCAGCGCCGAGCAAGGCTCGTCCATCAGGATGATCTCGGGCTTGAGCGGCAGCAGGCGCGCGATGCACAGCTTCTGCTGTTGTTCGAGTTGGAGCGTGATCGCTTTTTGGCCGAGGCGGTCCTTCAGGTCGTGCCAGAGATTGACCTCGGTCAGCGCCTTTTCCACGGCGTCGTCCAGCGCGGACTTGGTCAGCGCGGCGCGTTCCGCGTGCACGCGCAGACCAAAGACGACGTTTTCGTAGACGGAAATCGGCAGGGGGTTAGGGCGCTGGAAGACCATGCCGACCGACTTGCGGAGTTCGATCAGGGAGACATCCGCGTCGTAAATATTTTTCCCCAGCAGCCGGATCTCACCCTTGGTGGTGACGTAGCCGTAGCGCTCGTTCACGCGGTTGAAGCAGCGCAGCAGCGTGGTCTTGCCGCAGCCGGACGGGCCGATGAGCGACGTGATGAGCCCGTGCTTGATGTTGAGGGTGACGTCGCGGAGCGCCTGGAACTTGCCATACCAAAGGTTCACGTCGCGGGCCGTGATGCTGTGAGCGTGCGGATCGCTCATCCGAAAATCCCCTCCACGTAGTCGCGCGTGCGCTGGTCCTTCGGCTTGTCGCTGAAGATCACGGCGGTCGTATCCAGTTCTACAATCTCGCCCTTCCAGAGAAACATGGTGCGGTCCGCGAGGCGCCGCGCCTGCTGGGTGAGATTGGTGACGAGGATGATCGTCATGTGCTTCCGCAGTTCTTTCAGCACGTCTTCAATCCGCATCGTCGTCACGGGATCGATCGCGATGCTGAACTCGTCGAGGCAGAGAATCTCAGGCTGATGGGAGAGCGCGCGGGCAATGGTGAGGCGCTGTTGCTGCCCGCCGGAAAGTTTTGTGCCGAGGCTGTCGAGCCGGTCCTTCACTTCGTCCCAGAGCGCCGCCTGGCGGAGGCATTGCTCGACGAGGGAGTCGAGGTCGCTCTTGCGGGTGAGTCCGGCACTGCGCGGAGCGAAGGCGACGTTATCGTAAATGGTCAGCGGCAGGCCGACGGGCAGGGGGGCAACCATCCCGATCTTGCGGCGGAGGGCGTAGACGTTGCCCGTTTTCCGCACGTCTTCGCCATCGACCTTGATCGTGCCGGAGACGTGCGTTTCGGGCGTGAATTCGATCGTGCGGTTGATGCAGCGCAGCATCGATGTCTTGCCGGATTGAGCGGGGCCGATGACACCGAGGATCTCGTTACGCCGGACATTGAAGGAGATGCCGTGGATCACTTCCTTCATCCCGTAGGAGAGGCGCAGATCCTCCACCTCGATGTGAATGTCGGTCGCGTTCACCATTTTTTGCGGGAGCGCAGGTAAACGCGCAGGGAGATCGCGGCGGTGTTCACGATGACGACGAGCGCGAGGAGCACCACGGCGGTCGCGAATGGAATGGATTCCTTCACGCCCGGCACCTGGGTCGAGATCGTGTAGAGGTGCATCGACAGCGCCATGCACTGCTCGTCCAGATAGTAGGGGAAGAGATCGCCGCGCTCGACCGCTTTGAAGAAAACGACCCCGGTGAACATGACCGGCGCGGTCTCGCCGGCCGCGCGACTTACCTGCAAGATAACGCCGGTGAGGATGCCGCTGATGGAGTTCGGCAGCACGATGGCTTTGATGGTCTGCCAGCGGGTCGCGCCGACATTCCAGCACGCTTCGCGGAAAGTGCGGGGAACGCTCGCCAGCGCTTCGCGGGTGCTCGCGATGATCACAGGTAGCGTCATGATCGCGAGCGTCAGCGCCGCGGAGATGATCGAGTAGCCGAGATGTGCGGCGTAGACGAAAGCGCCGAGACCGAAGAGCGCGTGCACGATGCTCGGCACGCCCGCGAGGTTGATGACCGCGAGGTTGATCACGCGGTTGAACCAGTTGTCGCGCGCGTATTCGTTCAGGTAAACCGCGGCGAGAATTCCGATGGGCGCAGACACCGCGAGCGAGATGAAGACCAGGTAGATCGTGCCGACGAAGGCGGGCCAGATGCCGCCTTCGGTCATACCGCGTTTCGGCACATCGAGGAGGAATTCCAGACTGAGCGACGGGGCGGCGCGCACTAGCAGGTAGCCCACGATCAGCAGCAGGGGGACCACCATGGCCGCGGCCATGGAAAAGAAAACCCACTTGGCGATCGTCTCTTGCCGGAGCTTTCGCCGCACCGCGGGTGTTTCCCCGAACATCGTAGTGGAGGGGCTCGCGCTCATTTGCGTCGGATGCCGCGGACGATGGCGTCAGCGATGAGGTTAACCCCGAATGTCAGAGTGAAAAGAAGCACGCCGGTGAGGAAGAGCACGCGGTAGTGATCGGAGCCCGCGGGCGCCTCGCCGAGTTCAGCCGCAATGTTGGCGGTGAGGGTGCGCACCGAATCGAGCACGCTATGCGGGATGTGCACGGCGTGACCGGTGGCCATGAGGACGGCCATGGTTTCGCCGACCCCGCGGCCCACGCCGAGCAACACCGCGGCGAGGAGTCCCTGCTTGGCCGCCGGCAGCAGCACCCGCCACACGAGCTGCCAACGTGTCACGCCGAGCGCGATGGCCGCTTCCCGGTAGGAATCGGGCACCGCTTTCAGCGCATCTTCGCTAATGGAGACAATGATGGGCACGCTCATCAGGGCGAGGATGAGGCCGCCGTTGAGCACGTTTACGCCGACGGGTGCGCCGGTGTATTGGACGATGAGCTTGCTCATCACCGTCAGGCCGATGAAGCCCCACACGACGCTCGGCACGGCCGCGAGAAATTCGATGACGATCTTGAGCGTCTCGCGCGTCTTCTGGCCGCAGAATTCCGAAAGGTAGATGGCGGCGCCGAGGCCGAACGGCACGGCGATGAGCATGGCAAGGACGGTCACGCTCGCCGTGCCCACAATCATCGCGAACACCCCGTAGCGTTTGTTGGTCTCCGAGGTCGGATACCATTCGCTGCTGAAAAGGAACTGCGTGAGGCTGAAGTTCTCGTTGGTCAGGATCGGTAACGCTTCCTTGAATACGAAGATGAAGATTCCCAGCACGAACACGATCGCGCTGAAGCCGCAGACATAGACCAGTGCTTCGAGTAATTTTTCGCCGGCGACCGCCCAGCCGGCACGTTTCGCCGCGCGCACGACGAAGGTCATGGTGGGAGGAGGGGCGGAAGGCGGTTGGCTCATGGCGCTAGCGCGTTCCAAGGGGGGACCCTCCGTGGAGAGTGCGCCGCGAGCTGATCTGCGCTGCGTTCGAATTAACCAAGGGGATGATCAAGGGCCTATTTCTTCTGCGCCCCGGTCGACACCGGCACGTAGCCGCTCTTTTCCACGACTTTCTGGCCGGCGCCGCTCAGAATCCAATCGAGGTAGCCCTTCAATTCACCCGTGGGCTCACCCAGAGTGTAAATCAGGAGGGGGCGTGCGATCGGATATTGTTTGGAGAGCGTGGTAGCGACACTCGGCTCCACCGCGGGTTGGCCGGCTTTGGGCGAGACTTTGAG
This sequence comes from Opitutaceae bacterium, assembly GCA_031425115.1. Lineage (GTDB taxonomy): Bacteria > Verrucomicrobiota > Verrucomicrobiia > Opitutales > Opitutaceae > ER46. Next base: position 5,616 of record JANPIT010000832.1, read on the forward strand.
CATCTTCACTTTGCCCGGCTCATTGTAGCCAATGCCACTGTAGCCGATGGCGGCCGGCGTGTTGGCGACGAGCTCCACGACTTCTTTCGAGCCGTTCATGTCGCGGGATCCTAGCTTGAAATCCTTCTTGCTGAGGACGTGCTCGCGGAAGAATTCGTAAGTGCCCGAGCTCGATTGGCGGCTCACGCGCACGATCTCATCCTGCCCGGCCGGCATTTTTACCCCGAAGTCGGACCACTTCGTGTATTTCCCGCCCTCGGCGAAAATATCGGCAAGTTGCTGATTGGTGATTTCGAGGAGCGGATTGTCTTTGTGCACATAGACCGCGAGCGCGTCGTAGCCGACGATGAACTCCTTGGGTTCCTTGCCGGTGTTCTTTTTCGTCTGCGCCTTTTCTTCCGCCTTCATGTCACGACTGGCGTTGGCCATGTCGATCGTGCCCTTGGTTAGGGCGGCAATACCCACCCCCGAACCGCCGCCCGAGACTTCCACCTCCACATTCGGATGAAGCTTCTTGTAATCCTCGGCCCACACTTGGGCCACGTTTACCATGGTGTCTGAGCCCTTGTTTTGAATCACGGTCCGCGCGCCGGCGGCATTCGCCCCGGCGCCACCGGTCTTGGGCTTGCAGCCCGCGACCGCCAGCAGGGCGACTCCGGCAAAAACGGCGTGGCGGGAAAAATGGCGGAGGGTTTTCAGGGAATGAGTCATGGCGGTCCGGACGGGGTTGGATTCAGTTCTTCAAAATGGCCTGCACGAAATCGTTGATGCTTTCCTTGATGGCGTCGTAGGAACGCTGATACGCCGCCTGGCGTTCGCTGGCCGAACCCTGGACGGTGCTCGGGTCATCGATGGCCCAGTCGAGATAAACGCCTTTGCGCGGCCGGCGCGGAAAGGTTTTCTTCACCTGAGGCGAGAGCGCGATGATCAGGTGGTAGTGCTCGAGATTTGGAACCTGGTGGAGCGCCTTGGGCACGAGGTAGGACGGGTCGTGGCCTTTGCTCTTCAGGAACGCGATCGTCTCCGCGGAGGCCGGTTGGGGATCGAGCCCGGCGCTGGTGAAGACAAACTTCGCCTGCCCGAGCGAATTCGCGATCGCTTCCGCCATCTTGCTGAGGCACGCGTCGTGTTCGTCGACGAAGAGCACGCGGAATGCTTCCGACCCCTGGTGCTTGGCGTATTCGCCCGTGCACATGTAGAGGACCTCGGTGCAAATGTTGCGGGATTGGTCCGCCACGCGTTCGAAACGCCGGACCATCATCGTCAGGGGATCGAGGGCCTCGAACGGGATCTTGTTTTCGCGGAAAAGGAGCACGAGATCCTTGATGAGTTTGCTCTTCCGGAGGTCGATGCCGTCCTCCAGCTCGATCGTCTTGCGCGCCAGATCGGCGTCCTGTTCGACGAAGGCCTTGACCGCGTCGTGCAGCATCGCGGTCGCATGTTTGGCGAGTTCCACAAACTGCTCGCGGGGAAACGTCGCGGGCACTTCGGCCAGTTTCAGCAGGCGGCGCGAGATGCTCTCCGCGTAATCGCCGACACGCTCGAGCTCGAGATTGATGCGGATCGTGCTGTAGGCGAAACGCAGGGGACCTGCGACCGGTTGCTGGCGCACGAGAAACTCCAGGCACAGCCGGTCGATCTCCTTTTCTTTTTCGTCGATATACTGGTCCCGCAGAATGACGGCGTAGGCGAGCTGCCGGTCCTGCTCCGCGACCGCCTTCATGCAATCCTTCAACGCACCCTCCGCCAGCGCGCCCATCTCCGTCACTTTGGTGCGGATGCGATCGATGTCGCGCTGCAACGAGGTTTCGAGATAGGTCGCCATTTTTGATTACGTTCGGGGTTTCGGAGGACTGGCGACAAGCACATTCCACAAATCAACTTAACCTGCGGCAAACCTCACGCTTTGCCCCGCAGCCAGATCCAAAGAAATCCGATGCGCTCCCGGAAGGCGAGGGAGCTGCGCGTCATCGCTTCCGGCCCCCAAAGCAGGTCGTCGAAATAAAACACGTCGTCCGAGTGCGTCTGAAAATCTGTGGGGCAGGGCAATGGTGTCATACCCGCACTGCGGAACAACGCCATGGAGCGCGGCATATGCCAGGCGGAGGTGACGAGGGCAACGCGCCCGCCCTGCGCGATCCGCTGCGTGTGACGCGACTCATCCTCCGTGTCATGCGCCTGGTCGATCAGCAGGATGCGCTCGCGCGGAATGCCGAGACTGTGGGCCGCGCGCGCGAGCACTTCGGCGTGGGAATCGCGGTTCGTTGCAGCCGGTCCGCTCACGATCATCTTCGCGTCGGGCAAGACGCGCAGGATCCGCACCGCCTCGGTCACGCGCGCGAGGGCGGAGGACGAGAGGCGGTTGGTCGAGGCCATTCCCGGGCTGGTGCCGTGTCCAGCGCCCAAGACCACTACGAACCGGCAAGTGGCGAGCTCGGGCGGGAGTGGCTGGCCCACGACGAACTCGGGAATCGGCGTATGCCGCGCCTCCAGCGGGCGCAGCAGCCATTTGGAAACGTATTTGTTGCTGAAGAGAATCAGCATGAAGAAACCGCCGAGGAGCAGTGCCCGGCCGAGTCGCGCGCGCTTGCCCACGCGTAGCAGGAGGAGGCCCACACCCATGGCCACGATCGAGAACGACAGAGGCATCAGCCAAAACGAAATAAACTTCTTCAGCCAAAACAGCATCGTTCCACGAAAAGAGCAGGGAGCGCGCGCGGCGAGCTTCGCGTGCGATGCCGGCCCGGTCGTGGGCGGGACGGAAGTTGATTGGGCACCGCGAACGCGCCCGGAATGGGAGAAATGGTGTTTAGCCACAAAGAGGCGCAAAGAATCGGAGGGCGATCGAAGCTTCCGCAGCGCCTATAGGCGCTCGGGCGATTCCCGCCGGCAGGACGGCTGAAAGTTCTGCGCTTTCTTGCGGCCCTCTATCAGGGGTTGCTCGTTCCTCGTGACTCACGCGGTGGATGTGCCGGAGCCGCGCGCCGCCGTGCGCCTTGACGCCTGCTCCTCTCCACTAATCATCCTGCGACGGCCGAGATTATCCATTTCTCCTCGGCCGCATTCGCCTCTCGCATCCCCAAACCATCCCCAACCTCGTTCTGCGCGCGACGCGATGTCATCTCGTCCCGCGTGCGCCCATTGCCTCTTCCCCATGAAAAAACTCCTGCGCGTTCTCACGATTGCCCTCGCCAGCGCCACGCTGTGCGCCGCGGCCGAGACTTACAAAATCGCCGTCATCCCGAAGGGCACGACGCATGAGTTTTGGAAATCGATCAACGCCGGCGCCGTGAAGGCACAACAAGAGCTCAAGGCCCAGGGCGTGAACGTGCAGATCATCTGGAAAGGGCCGTTGAAGGAGGACGACCGCGAACACCAGGTGCAAGTGGTGGAGAACTTCGTCGCGCAACGCGTCAGTGGCATCGTGCTCGCGCCGCTCGACCGCAAGGGCCTCGTCGCGCCGGTCGAGACTGCCATCCGCGGCAAGATTCCAGTGGTGATCATCGACTCGGGCCTCGATTCCAAGCTGCCGGTGAGCTCCGTTTCGACCGACAACCGCGAAGGCGGCCGCATCGCCGCGCGCAACCTGGGGAAAATGCTCGGGGGCAAAGGCAACGCGATCATGCTCCGTTACGCCGTCGGCTCCGCGAGCACCGAGCAGCGCGAGGAGGGTTTTCTCGAGGTGATGAAAAAAGATTTCCCCGGCATCAAGCTGCTCTCGACCGATCAGCACGCCGGTGCCACGCGGGACAGCGCCAAGCGCGCGGCGGAGAATCTCCTCAACCGCTACGGCCGCCAAGTGAACGGCGTGTTCGCCGCCAACGAATCGTCCGCCGCCGGGATGTTGCTCGCGCTGCGCGACGCCGGACTCGCCGGTGGAAAAGTGAAATTTGTGGCCTTCGATTCCGGCGAGACACTGAACGCCGGCCTCAAGGCCGGCGATGTGCAGGGCATGGTCGTCCAGAATCCGCTCAACATGGGCTACCTCGGCGTGAAGACGGTCGTGGCGGTATTGCAGGGCAAAAAAGTGGAGCCCGTGATCGACACCGGCGTGGGCTTCGTGACGAAAGAGAATTTCAACGCGCCCGAGATGGCCGACATCGTGAACCCGCCGTTGGACAAGTATCTGAAGTGACGCCGCGAAATTTCATATCAGCCGGAACGAAGAGACCCTGAAAAACAAATGTGGAAATCAGGAACTCAGGAAACAGACCTGAGCGCCGGGAAAAAGCACCGGGCCGCGATGGTCGTTCCTGATTTCCTGAGTTCCAGATCGGTTCGGAGGTATTCCGCAGCGGTTCTGAGGTCCACAAGACTTCGGTCTGGTTCTGCAATTTCTCCCATTCTATCTCAAGCGGTTCGATGACTCCCGCCCTCCGCCTCACGGGCATCAAGAAAACCTTCGGCGCCACGCGCGCGTTGCGGGGCGTCTCGCTCGAGCTTGCGCCAGGCGAGGTGCACGCGCTCATTGGTGAAAACGGCGCAGGCAAGAGCACGCTGATGAAAATCCTCAGCGGCGCGCATGCGCCGGATGAGGGCACAATGACGCTGGGCGATCAGCGTTACGCGCCCGCGGATCCGCAGGACGCGCGGCGGCAGGGCGTCGCGATGATTTACCAGGAGCTGAACCTCGCGCTCCACCTCAGCGCCCAGGAAAACATTCTCCTCGGCGCCGAATCTGCGCGCGGCGGTTGGATTAACGCCACCGCTTCCCGCGAACGCGCCCGCGCCGCGCTGGCTCAACTCGGGCATGCTGATCTCGCGTTGGACCGGCCTGCCGGCTCCTTCTCGATCGCGACGCAGCAGGTGATCGAGATCGCCCGCGCGCTGCTCGCGAAGCCCAGAGTGCTCATCATGGATGAGCCGACGAGCAGTCTTACCCAGGCGGATACGGAGCGGCTCTTCGCCACCATCGGCCGGTTGCGCGGACAGGGCGTGAGCCTGATCTACATCAGCCACTTTCTCGAGGAGTGCCGGCGCGTCGCCGACCGCTTCACCGTCTTGAAAGACGGCGAGACCGTCGGCAGCGGCACCATGGCCCATGCCCGTCTCGACCAAATTGTGACGCTCATGACCGGGCGCGACGTAAAGGACCTGTATCCGAGGACCGAACACGCGCGCGGCGGCGTCGTGCTCGAGGTGAAAGCGGTCGCCCGCGCCCCGCGGCTCAAGCGGGCGTCGCTGCAGTTGCGGACGGGCGAGATTCTGGGGATTGGCGGGCTGATCGGCGCCGGTCGCACCGATTTGTTGCGCACTGCCTTTGGCCTCGACGCGCTCGACGCGGGAGAGGTGT
>JANPIT010000833.1:0-40503 GCA_031425115.1 Opitutaceae bacterium
GAACTCAGTAGTTTACTGAATCAGCGAGCAAGTTGAGGCTGCGTAGAAAGCGCGCTGCTCATCGGGAGGAGTTCTCCTTCATCATAACTGACCGGGCCGACTTCCCGCCCCGATTTCACCGCAACCCCACCGGCGGCCCGAGCACTTCGCGCAACACCACCGCGCGCTTCAAACTCGCCGGGTCGCGCAGGTCGTCGAAAAGTTTTCCGCGCACCGCCGTGCGCAAGCCGCCTTCGCTCTGCGACTCGGCGTAGTTCGAAGCCGCGAGTTGGGCCGCCCGCCGCTTTACCAGCATGCGGGATTCTTCGAGCACCCGCAGATCCTCGGCGAGTTGCTCCTGTCGCACCAACTCCGCGTTGCGCATCTCCGCCGTGCTCGCTAACGGCGGTGGCAGCGGAACCGGCTGAGGCCGAACCTCGCGCTCCATTTGCTCGAGCACGCGTCGCAGCGGCCCGCCGAACGGCTCGGGCATTTGCGTCGTCTCGGTGCGGCGCGATAACGGCGGCGCCGCAGTCTCCTCGTGCAACGGCGGCGGCGCATCCGACGGAGCAAATGCCCCGCGGCGCTCCTCTTTGCGCCGTCGGATATCTTCCTGAATCTCCTGCATACGCCGTTGCTCCTCGAGCTCGTCCGGCTTGGCCAACGGCGGCGGCGCCGCGTCGCGCCGCGTCCTGAAAAGTCCGCGCACGACCTGCACGGCAAAGATCAGGACGACGATGACGAGCCCTTTGCGCTCGAGCAGCCACTCGAGGATACTATCGGGAGTCGCAGCCACGAAGAACGGCGGTCGCGCGTCTTACTTCTTCCCCTCAGGGTGCGCGATCGACGAGCGCATCTGCGTGTCGGCCTGCACGTTTTCCATCTTGTAATAATCCATCACGCCCAGCCGACCCGAGCGAAACGCCTCAGCCATCGCGAGCGGCACTTGCGCCTGCGCCTCGACGACTTTCGCCTGCATCTCCTGCACGCGCGCCTTCATTTCCTGCTCGAGCGCGACGGCCGCAGCGCGGCGGATTTCAGCCTGGGCCTGCGCCATGTTCTTGTTCGCCTCGGCCTGCGCTTCCTGGAGTTTGGCACCGACGTTTTCGCCCACATCCACGTCGGCGATGTCGATCGAGAGAATTTCAAACGCCGAGCCCACATCGAGACCGCGCGCCAGCACGGTCTTGGAAATGCTGTCCGGTGACTCGAGCACGACCTTGTAGGTTTCCGCCGAGCCAATCGTTGTGACGATGCCCTCGCCCACGCGCGCGATGATCGTCTCTTCTTTGGCACCGCCGACGAAACGATCGAGATTCGTGCGCACTGTGACGCGCGCCTTCACCTTCACCTGAATGCCATCCTTCGCCACGCCGTCGATCGTGGTGCGACCGCCCTCGGGATTGGGGCAGTCGATAACCTTCGGGTCAACGGAGGTGCGCACGGCCTCCACCACGCTCTTGCCGGAGCCCTTGGTCGCGAGGTCGATCGCACACGCCCGATCCCAACCGAGCTCGATGCCCGCTTTCTGCGCCGCGATGAGGGCCTGCACCGTCGGCACGACGTTGCCGCCCGCTTGATAGTGCGACGCGATCTGATCGGCCGAGACATTGATCCCGGCGCGGACCGCGGTGATGCGCGCGTCGACGATCAGGCCGTAGGGGATGCTCGCGAACTTCAAGGCCACGAGCTTCGACATCGGCACGGGGGCACCGTTGAAGAGCGCCTTGATGTAGGCGCCGACCAGGCTGAAAATAACAGCGACGACGACGAGGCCGATGATGCCCCCAATGATGAGCAGTGCGATTAGCCAGTAGGGCATTGTGATTCGATGGTTGAAACGGAGGGTTTGGAAACGATCAGACGAAAATTATCCAAGTCGACAATGTCGAGTCGTTCACCGGCGTTCACGAGACCGCTGCGGCAATACGCTTCGTAGCGCCGACCCGCAAACTCGACATACCCACTCGGCGCCAGCGCCGTCACCGCGACGGCCTGCCCGCCGATCACCGCCGCGCGATCGGCAATCGGGGGCTGGCTCGTGCCCGCGACCGTGGTGTCCATCGTGAACTTCTTCGCCAGCCGACTCCGCGGCAGGAGCACAAATTCAAGATACAACGCGACGCCCACGATGACGATGGCAGCCAACGCGGCCCACGTCCCGCCGCTGAATCCATACTGACTGAAAGCCGTGATCACGCCGATCAGCATGAAAATGCCGCCGATGATCCCGAGAATCGCGCCCGGCACGACGACCTCGAGGGCCAGAAGGATCAAGCCTGCGCCGAAGAGGAGGAGAATCGTTGTCATGACGCTGCACTTTCCTCCCGCTCGACGATAACGCCAAAATCGGTTTTCCGCCGCACCGAGACGCGCGCGCCCGGCGGAATAGATCCAACTTCCACCCGGGCCTCGAACCGACGACCATCGATCTCGACCTGCCCGCTCGGATACAAGCCTGTCACCGCAACACCGATACGGCCCACCAAAGTCCCCATTCCCGCGCCGACTTCCGGCGAACTGCCAGAAACTTGCGCCGAACCGGCGACCGCGCTCGTGACGGCGAGGCGCGTGAAGAACCAGCCTTTGGGGATGAACCGGGCAAGCGCGAGCACCAGCACCACGGCGATGAGAATACCCAGCCCCAGATCGCGCACCGGCGTCACGAACAGATCCCCGTTAATCGTGATCGGTTGATTTGGCCAGATGTCCGCCATCGACCAAATAAGAGATCCGAGCATCAGCACCAAGCCGGTCAGCGCAAAAATCACCACCCCGGGAAAAAAGAAAATCTCCACCATCACCAACGCCACGCCCACGCCGAAAACCAGCATGGGCTCGTGACCCGAAAGTCCCGCGACGAAATTGCTCAGGAAAACGACGGCGAGGCACGAGATGCCCGCGATCCCAAACACGCCAAACCCCGGTGTTTTAAATTCGATGTAGAGCGCCAGCATTCCTAGGCCCATTAAGATAGGCGAAAGCGTTTTCAGAAAAACGGCGAATCGCTCCGACCACGTGATCTCGAGCGTCTTCACGATGAAGCTTTCGGCGCCAAACTTCTGCGTCAGCAAGTCATCGACATCCTTGGCGAGACCGGCCGCGAGCAGCGGTCGTGGCGGCTCGCCGTAGGTCTTCATTGCCTCAGTCGCTGTGAGCGTGAGCAGCTCGCCCTTGGGTTTGATCACGGTCTCGCCGATCTGGAGAATGTAATCTTCGTCGATCATCGCTGACACAACCTGACCCCGGTAACCTTTCCCCTCGGAAATCGAGCGCACTTCCGCCCGAAGATAACTCACGACCTTTTGTCGCATCGATTTGTCGATTTCCTGGCCCGTCGCGCTCACCGGTGCGGCGGCGCCGATCTTCCCACGAGGCGAAAACCAAATCTCCTCCGTCGTGGCGGAGATGAACGCGCCGGCGGAAATTGCCTGATCGTTGACAAACGTGATTGTCCGGCCTGGGAACTTACCCAGCGCCTCCATGATTTCAAAAGTCACGTCGAGCGCGCCGCCGGGCGTCTTCATGTCGAGCACCACCACGTCGGCCTTCTCCTCGATCGCTTCCTTGAGTCCGCGGCGAATGATGAAGAGCAACGGTGTATCCACTTGCTCACGCACGGGGATGATGACCACCCGTTTCTTCCCGCCGACTGCGCTCACCGCCGCAGCGGGCGCAGTCGCTTCCGCCACGACCTTTGGCCGTTCCACGGCTGCGGGAGCAACGGGGACGGGTTCGGCCGCAATGGCAGAGGCCACCACAAGACCGACACTGGCGAGACACTGGAAAATCCGGCGCAGCATTACGCCGCGACCGTAGTGTCGATGCCGCGACGCGCAAGCGCAGGCCACGGGGAATGGCCTCCCGTGTTTCCAGCCGGCCGGAACAAAAGGCTTCGTCGCACAAAACCTTTGCGCGCGCGCGGCGCGCCGTGGTTAATCCGCGCCGAATGGAAAAGGTCGCATACCAAGGCCAGACTCTCACGCGTTGGCGCGTGGGCCAGTCCACTTTTCTCGCGCTCCCTGAAAAAGGCGCGCGCTTGATGAATTGGAACATCACGCTGGGCGACGGCTCGGTGCGCGATGTCCTCTACTGGCCGGAGACGGCAGATTTTGCCGACTTCGCCAAGGTGCGCGGCGGCAATCCCATCTTGTTTCCGTTCAACGCCCGCGTCTTCGATCGCGGCGATATCCATTTCTGGCGCGCGGCCGATGGCGTGCGCCGACCCATGCCGATCCACGGCATCGCCCGCCAAGGCGATTTCAAGGTGATCCGCCTCGATACGCGAGGCTTCGTCGCACAGTTCGTCCCGAGCGAAACAGCGCGGCAAAGCTACCCGTTCGACTACGAGTTCACCGTCACCTACCGCTTCGAGCCGGTCGGCCTCTCCTGCGAATTTGCCCTCACGAATCTCGGCCGCGATCCGATTCCGTGGTCCTCCGGCCACCACTTTTATTTCACGCTGCCGTGGAATGAAGGCACGACGCGCGCGGATTACATCATCCGGATTCCCGCGACCAAACGCCTCCGGCAAGATTCGACCGGAGCGCTGATCGCGGGCCCGACGCTGCAGACCAATGAGTCGCTGGCGAACCCCGCCCTCGTCGACACGTTTCACACCGCCTTGCGCAGCAACGAAGTGGTCTTCGGCGAGAAAGACCGGCCGGGCGATGTCGTGGTGCGACTGGGTGCCGAGGACGTGCCGCCGCCGAATGCCACCTTCGTCACGTGGACGCTCGCCGACGACTCGCCGTTCTATTGTGTCGAACCGTGGATGGGGCCCGCCAACGCGCCCGAGCATAAAGTGGGACTCTACCACGTGGCGCCCGGTGAAACGCAAAAATTTGCAGTAAGCGTCAGCGTGCGTTGAGCCGCTGAAATTTCGTTCTACCTTTTTCGCACAAATGGATCACATTGCGGCCATGGACACGGTTTGCGCATCGCTGGCATTTATCGACGGACTCGGCGCTCCGGAAATGGTGCTGATTTTCATCATCGTCCTGGTGCTGTTCGGCGGACAAAAGATGCCTGAGTTTGCCCGCGGTCTCGGCAAATCGATCCGGCAGTTCAAGAAAGCAGCGTCCGGCGTCGAAGAAGAGTTCAAGCGCGCGCTCGACGAAGACGAACGCAAGAATACCCCTCCGCAAATCGCGGCGCCCGTCTCCTCGTCCACCGGCACGGATTCCGCCGGTCCGGATGCTCACGCGCATCAGCCGGACGAATACCACGATTACCAGGACGATTATCACAGTGGAACCAGCGACACTCCGGCGCCCGAGAAGGTCGCGGCAGCCGACACCCCACCGGCCGAGCCTTCGATCGCGGCCCCGGCGGGAACGAATCCATCGCCGCCACCGGCCGGCGTGATCCCGTCCGCCGAGGGTGGTCCTGGTTCCGAAATGCCAAACAAGGTGGCATCGAACTCTCCCACTCCGCCCGCGCCGGATTCGAACTCAAGTAACACGCCGCTCCCCGCGGTCTCCACGCCTGAAACGGGCCGCTCTGCGAAGGCCTGAGCGTGAGCCTGCTCCCGACCGAACCGGAACCAGCGCCCGTTCCTCTGCCGATCACGGGCGAGTTGGATTTGCATACCTTTCGCCCAAGTGACGTCGGCGAATTGATCCCGGCTTACCTCCAGGAATGTGCCGCGCGCGGCCTGCGTGAGGTTCGCATCGTCCACGGTAAGGGCACCGGCACACTCCGCACCACGGTTCATGCTCTGCTGCGCCGCTCGCCCTGGGTGACAACCTTTCGCAGTGGCGACGAGCATTCCGGCTCGTGGGGTGCTACCATCGCCACGCTGCGCTCATGATTTTTCGGTTCCTCCTATTTCTTTGCCTCGGGGCCGTGGCGCACGCCGCCGAGCGCACCGCCGCAGTGCCCCGCTCGCCGCTGATCCTGATTTCGCTGGATGGTTTCCGCGCCGATTACTGCGACTTGTTTCCGGCGGAAGCCGTGACGCTACGCGCGCTGCGTCGCGACGGGGTGACGAGCCAAGGCCTCATTCCGGTCTTCCCCAGCAATACTTTTCCCAATCACTACTCCGTGGTCACGGGCCTTTACCCCGCGAAGCACGGCATCGTGAACAACGATTTTTTCGACCCAGACTTCGGCCAGTTTTTTCACTACAACCAGCCGAGCTCGGTGCGTGATCCGCGCTGGTGGGGAGGCGAACCGATTTGGGTCACCGCCATCAAGCAAGGCCGCAAAGCCGCCGCCTCGTTTTGGATTGGATCGGAAGCTGCGATTGACGGTATCCGGCCGACATTCTGGAAAAATTTCGACTACAGCATCCCGTTCGAAAAGCGGCTCGACGAACTCATCGGCTGGCTGCAACTCCCCGAGGCGGAGCGGCCCGCGGTCATCGTTTTCTACCTCGAAGAAACCAATAGTGCCGGTCACCGCTACGGCCCCGCCTCGCCGCAAGTCGCCGCCGCCATCAAGCTATCCGACGAGCGCGTCGCGACGCTGCTCACGCGCGTCCGCACGCTCGGCTCAGAGCCTAACGTGATCATCATTTCCGACCACGGCATGACCGCGACCAGCGCGGAGCGAACGATCATCCTCGACGCCCTCCTCGATTTGAAAACCGTGCAGATCGAGTCGGACGGGAGCGCACTCGCGCTGCGCCCACTGATCGGAGACGCCGCTGCGCTGGTGCGCACGTTCGCGAATGTGCCCCACGTGAAGGCGTATCTCGCCGCGGACCTGCCCGCGCACTTTCGCCTGCGGGGCCACGCGCGTATTTCGCCGGTGTGGGTGCTGCCGGACGAGGGCTGGCACATCGGCACGCGCGCGGGCTTCGAGCGCCTGAAAAAGCGCTTTCCCGAAAAGGGCTACATCGCCGGCGATCACGGTTACGATCCCAGCCTACCCTCCATGCACGGCACGTTCATCGGCCACGGTCCGGCATTCCGGCGCGGGGTCGTGGTGCCGGCGGTGGAAAATATTCACCTCTACAATTTGATGTGCGCCGTTCTGCACCTGCAGCCGGCGAAAAACGACGGGGACGATCGGTTGGTAAAGTCTGCCTTGCGCGAATAAGTGCGCGCGCGTGCGCAATCGGCTGCAACTTTTGCGCCGCCGCTGGGTTTTTGGTGCAACTCAACTCGAACTCACCGTCATGAAATTCATCGTCCTTCTCTCTCGTCTCGCCGTCCTCGGCGTCATCGCCGCCGCTATCGGCCTCGCTTTCAATGCGCTCGCTATCGCGCTCTTTGCCGCCACCGCCAGCGCATTCGTGCTCCTGATCGCGAGCAACGATTATGCTCCCCGCGAATATGCCGGAGCACGCCGCTTGGTTAATCGTCGCGAGGCGATGCCCCTCGCGGCGTAAGTGGCGCCGGAATTTCCGCCGACTGCGGCTTGCCTCCAACCACGTATTGAATTTTTCCCGACTCACCTCACCGTCCACAACTGATGAACCAGCCTCCCCTCCTTCCCACGCAAATGCACGAGGTCGACTACAAGATCCACGGCGACGACATGCAGTTCGTCGAGATCGAGCTCGACCCGCAGGAAGCGGTCGTGGCCGAGGCGGGCGGCATGATGTTCATGGAAGACGGCATCGCGATGGAGACGGTGTTTGGCGACGGCGCGCAAAAAAGCACCGGCTTCATGGGCTCGTTGCTCGGCGCCGGAAAACGCCTCCTGACCGGCGAGTCACTCTTCATGACGGTGTTTCAGAACCAGGGCGCGGGCAAAAAGCACGTCGCCTTCGGTGCACCCTACCCTGGCAAAATTATCGCCGTCCATCTGCGCGACCTCGGCGGCGAATTGATTACGCAGAAAGACTCGTTCCTCTGCGCCGCGAAAGGCGTGAGCATCGGGATCGCGTTTCAAAAGCGTCTCGGCGCCGGCTTGTTTGGCGGTGAAGGGTTCATTATGCAGCGCCTGACCGGTGACGGCTGGGCGTTCATCCACGCGGGCGGCACGCTGCTGGAGCGCACGCTCGCGCCCGGCGAAATGCTGCGCGTCGACACCGGCTGCATCGTCGGTTTCCAGCCGACGATCGATTACGACATTCAACTCGTCGGCGGCATCAAGTCTGCGCTCTTCGGCGGCGAAGGCCTTTTCTTCGCGACGCTTCGCGGACCAGGCAAAGTATGGCTGCAATCGCTCCCGCTCTCCCGCCTCGCTGGTCGCATCATTGCCGCAGGCGGTCGCGGTGGACGCGAAGAGGGGTCAGTCTTGGGCGGACTCGGTCGCATGATCGACGGCGATAACTCCTAACGGAGTTCGCCGCTCATCCTGCCCGCCGGCCGGTGGTCATGCGGGCATTGTTTTCGACGCGCCGCGCGGCATACTCGGCGCGCCATGAAAACCTACCTCATCTACGGCGCGGCAATGGCCATTGCCGGCGCAGTGCTTGCGATTGTCCTCTACCTGCTCGGATTCCACTCCGACCCGGCCAAGCTCACCGCAGCCCAAATCATCGGGACGTGCGTCGGCTTGGGGATCGCCATCACGTGCATCACCCTTGGGATCAAGGCCCGTCGTGCGGAGGTGCCCACCACCGAGGACTTCGGCTACGGTCGCGCGCTTGGCGCCGGCGTGATGATCGCGCTCTTCGCCGCGCTCTTCGGCACCGTCAGCACGTTTGCCTACGCGAAATTCATCAATCCCGAATTCGTCGACGTCATCGTGCAGGCCCAGATCCAAAAAATGGAAAGCCAGGGCATGAATTCGGCGCAGTTGGAATCGGCCGAGAAAATGATTCGCGCGATGTCCGGCCCCTTGGCCCAGACGATCTTCGGCTGCCTCGGTAGTTTCGTTTTCGGCACGCTGATTTCACTCGTCGCTGCAGCGGTTTTGAAACGGCCCGCCGCACCCGAGTCGTTTGAGTCGCCACCCCCGCTGGCGTGACGCCTGTTTTCGGTTAATAAAAAACCGCGGAGCCACAACGCCCCGCGGTTTTTCGCGCCTCCACCGCCGGACAACACTTCCGGCGGCGAAATTAATGGAAGCGTGGTCCCGGCACGCGCGGGCGCACGCCCTCGGTCGGGGAGATCGGAAATGCGATGCCGCGCGGACGGATCACCCGAGTTTCGGCGCCTTGGAAATCCCCGTCCGTGTGGAACGTGATGTCGTGCATGCCCTCGAGTTTTTCGAGCCGCTCGCGCACGCCTTGAGGCAAAGCCGCCCGCTCCTCGGGCGTCGTGACAGGTCCAGCGAACAGCTGACCGCCCTTGGGATCTTTGGCCACCAGCGCCTTCGCCCCGTCCTTCAGCGTCAGCTCGAGCGAACCTCCGTCATCGCTGAACACCAGATTACTATTTCCCGGATGCACGGCCACGGAACGGAAGCCCGGGCCGCCGCTACGCTCGATCCGTATCCGCGGAGATGATGCGCCGGGTGGCATGCCGGGCGCGCCCGCCGGGCGACGAATAAGCGAGAGCACGCGGTCTATTTCCTCACGATCGCCCTCGTCGATGCGTCGCTCAAAGAGCGCCTCGCCCCCACTTCCATCGAACCTGAAAACGCGCGCGCCCTCCGCGGGTGACACCAGCGCGCTCAGCTTTGGCACCTCCTGCCTGCCTAACTTCACCTTGGCGGTCGCCTTCTGGCCGCCGCGCAAATAAGTCAGCGTGACTTCATCACCTTCCTTGCGATTGCGGATCAAGACCGAGAGCTGACGCACCTCGATCAGGATTTGGTCGTCCAAGTTCAAGAGGATGTCGTGCACCTTCAACGCGTCGGCCGCCGGACTTTTTGGCACGAGTTGGTTCACCACCAGGCCGGTCCCGCGGGGCAGCCCCAGCTGGACCCCGGTCGTCGCGGACACCGGCGAGGTCTCGACCCCCAGGAACGCCACCGTCTCTTTCTCGAGCACGTGTTTTTCCGCGTGCTGCACATAGACGCGGCGCTCTGGCTCGGGTGCCGCCAACACGCGCAGCTGTTTTTTGTCGGCCTTGGGCGCGGGCGCGACGGGGGCTACGTCAGCAGCCGGCGCGGCAGAGAGGCTAACGAACACTATTCCTAACACGGTGAGATAAGGCAGAGGATGCTTCATAAGGTTTAGATTTTGCGGGTGCGTTATTGAAAAGACACCGGCACGACGCGCACTTCCTCGCGGGGCACACTCCAGGTCAGCGAAGCGTTGGTTTGCGCGTTGCGCCACGTGATCGTATCAACAAATTGGAGTCGCTCGCGCCGCGCCGGCGTGCCGTCATCGAGCGTCACGAGGCCCTCGTCGGCGGCGGAGACGAGCACGTTTTCCGCCGCGATCGGCTTGAGCCCCGCTTGCCCGGGAATTGCAGCCAATTGCGCCACAGGTCGGACCGCGCCCGGTTCAACCTCAACGGGGCGCTCCCGGGTAAATTGCGTAAACACGAGCGCCACCGCGGCCGCCGCCGGCAGGGCTGCCCAGAGCCAGTGCACCTCGGCCAACGACCTCCGCTTCGGCTCCACGGCGAGGGCGCGTTCCACTCGCGCAACGAGCGCAGGCCGCGGTGCGGCTGGCTGGAGCCGCTTTAGTTCCGCTTCGAGCTGGTGAAGTTCGTCATCCATGGCAATCGGCCGCGCTCAGCGCGTGGCGAAGTGCGCCGAGCGCATAGCGGTAACGCGACGCAGCGGTGTTCGGCGAGAGGCCCAGCTCGAGGGCAATTTGTTCGAAGGTGAGCTCGCCCCAGATTTTGAGGACGAGCACTTCGCGTTGTTCGGCCGGGATGTTCTCGAGCGCGTGCTCGATCGCCGCGCGGCGTTCATCACCCTCCATTGGGGTGCGGAAGACCGCGCGTTGTTCGTCGCCCACGTCCTGCGCACGTTCTTCGCGCGCCGTGCGCCGACCTTCCCGCCGCGCCAGATCAAACGCCGCGCGCCGCACGGACGTGACGAGCAAGGCCATCGGTTCGCCGGGCAGGTCTCGTTGGTGACGCCAGAAACGCACGAACGCGTCCTGCACCACGTCCTCGGCATCCGCGCGGGAACGCGTCCATTGGCGGGCGCACAGCAGCAGTTTCGGGCCGTAAAGCTGAAACCAGTTTTTCCAAGAGTCATGATCGGGCTTATCCTCCATCGGTTCGGAGTTCGGCAGTATTTGCCTGATAAGCGTCATGCGGCGGTCTGTTTGTCTACGATCCCGCGAAAGCTTCGCTCTCCGCCCCGACCGGTGTCGCTCCGAAAATAAAAAGGGGCCCGGATTACTCCGGGCCCCTGTTACAGGCTAGCTGCTTTGATCGCGATTAACCGCGGCCAAAGAGTCCCTTCCAGCTAATGCGATATTCCAAAGCCGCCACGCCGAGCAGTGCGAACACGCTCACGTAGCCGATCAAGGACTCCGCGTTAACTGGGGAACCGAAAGAAAGCACGAGGGCGGCAACAGCGACGAGGCTGACGGGGACCGCAACGATCAGGATGTTCTTATTCATAGTTGTATCTGGTTTCGCCGAACCTTCTCGATTCGACGGCCGCGATAATACCGCAGAATCGTAATAGTTGAAATCGAGCCTTCCTATCGTAGTCATAGTCTACGCCTATGGAGCTTCACCAACTGCGCTACTTCGTCGCGATCGCAGAAACCCAGAATTTCACCCGCGCCTCGGAGCGGTCGAATGTTTCTCAACCATCTCTGAGCCAGCAGATTTTAAAACTGGAATCTGAGGTAGGCCATAAGCTTTTTCACCGCCTGGGACGAAAAGCAGTCCTCACCGAGGCCGGCGCCGCGTTCCTGGAACGCGCCCGTCGCATCCTTTTCGAGGTCGAGAACGCCGCGAAAGAGCTGGGCGACCACCCGAATCTCGGCCGTCGCATCACCGTAGGCGCCGTCCAAACCGTGATGCCTTATCTCATCGCGCCGCTGATCGCAGCCCTCCGGACCTCGGACTCCAATCTCCTAATCGATGCACGGGAGGATTTTAGAGTGAATCTCACCCGCGCCGTGGTCGAAGGAGAACTCGATCTCGCCGTGGTGCCTCTCCCGGTTAAAGACCACCGGATCTCGGTCGAACCCTTGCTCAGCGAGCCGCTGCTCCTGGTTGTGGGGAAACAGCATCGGATCGCGACCCAGACAGAGATTAGCATCACGGACTTGGCGGAGGAAACCTTTGTCTCCCTCGGTGATTCGAGCGCACTGGCCGCGCAAATTCGCTCTTTTTTTGGCGATCAAAAATTTCAACCACGCATTGGCTTCCGCTGCGCCCAGGTAGCGACTCTCAAGCAGTTTGTATCCACGGGACTCGGGATCTCCATCCTCCCGCAGCTCGCGCGGCAGCCGGACGATCGCGACACGCTCACCTATCTGAGGCTCACCGGCAGCGCCCCCGCCCGCGAGTTGGCGGTGATCCGCCATCTCCAGCGCTATCAAAGTCGGGGGGTGGAACAGTTTCTGACGCGGCTGCGCGCCCGCGTCCTGGCGATACCCGAGGCCGAAGCGCCCGTGGGGTCCTGACGGTTGCTCTTTCGTCAAAAAGACCAACGCTCCACCCTTCATGTCGGTCGGCGATCATCATCATGCGCTCTCTCCAGGGCGCGAGCGGGCGACGCTCCTCACGTTGGGGGCGATTCAGTTCACGCACATCCTCGACTTCATGATCATGATGCCGCTGGGCGCGCTCTTGATGGAGGTTTTCCGGATCACGCCGGCGCAGTTCACGCATTTGGTCGCCGCCTATGGATTTTCTGCCGCGATCGCGGGATTAGCCGGTGGCTTTGTGCTCGATCGCTTCGACCGCAAACGCGCCCTCGTCGTCCTCTACGCCGGCTTCGGCCTGGCCACGCTCGCCTGCGCCTTGGCGCCCAACCATCACACTCTACTACTGGCTCGCATCATCGCCGGCGCATTCGGCGGGCTCGCTGGCTCGATGGTCAACGCGATGGTGGGCGATATTGTGCCGCCGGCCCGACGCGGCCGCGCAATGAGCATCGTGATGGGTGCCTTCCCCGTGGCGTCGGTTGTCGGCGTGCCGCTCGGACTCGTGCTCGCCGGTAAATTTGGCTGGCACGCGCCGTTCTTCCTCTTGGCGGGTTGCGCTGGCCTTATCCTCATCCTCGCCGCGCTGGCGCTGCCGCCGATCCGCACCGCGGTGCACGATCACCAACCGCTCCGGCAGATGCGCGAAATCATGGCGCACGGAATCCATCGGCGCGCGTTTGCTCTCGGTGCCGCACTCGTGATGGCGGGCGGTGTGCTCATTCCGTTCATCGCGCCGTCGTTCATTTATAACGTTGGACTCGACGAAAAGGTCCAATTGCCGATCACCTACATGGTTGGCGGCATCGCCACTGCCGCGTCCACGCCGCTGATCGGCTGGCTCAGCGATCACATGGACCGGCTCAAGCTCCTCACGATCATGTCGGTCGGCGCGATCATCACCGTTCTTTTGATCACGCGGATGGGGCCTACCTCCGTTGTAATCGCCTCGTTGGCGATGGCGGCATTCATGGTGACGATGTCGGGGCGCTTCGCACCCGCGATGACAATGGTAACCAACGCCGTCGACGCCCGCTATCGCGGCGGCTTCATGAGCGTGAACGCCGCGTTGCAACAAGCGGCCAGCGCGGGCGCCAATGTGCTCGCCGGAGAAGTCTTCATCACGCGGCTGCCCAGCGGTCAGCTCGATGGCATGACGGCGCTCGGATATGTCTCGATCGCGTTTTTTGCGCTCACTGTGCTCCTCGCGGCTGAACTGCGGGCCGCCGCCCCTCACGTGGCCACGCCGCATGCGAAGTTGCCCGTCGCAGTCACCGGCTCCGGGGCTGCAGTCTAGGTTGCCGACTCCGCGGTCCCGCAGCACCTTCTTTTCCCGTGTCACACGTCAGCACCCTCGACCTCCCTTCCGCCACCGCGACCCGCCTGCCCCTTCGGCCAGAGTTGCTCGCGCCGGCCGGCGATTGGGAATGTGTCCGCGCCGCCGTGGAGAACGGCGCCGACGCGATTTATTTTGGCCTCGAGCGCTTCAACGCGCGGATGCGGGCGAAAAACTTCACGCAGGCGGATCTGCCCGCGCTGATGAAATTTCTCCACCGTCGCGGCGTGCGCGGCTATGTGACCTTTAACACCCTCGTCTTCGCGAACGAGCTAGCCGACGCGGAGGACTATTTGCGGACGATCATCGCCGCGGGCGTCGACGCCGCGATCGTCCAAGATATTGGGATATGCCGCATGATCCGCGCGCTCTCGCCGGATTTTCCGATTCACTGCTCCACGCAGATGACCATCACCAGCGCGGCGGGCGTCGATTTCGCGCGCGACCTGGGCGCGCAACTGGTCGTGCTCGCCCGCGAAAACTCGATCGCCGAAATCGAGAAAATGCGCGCCGCCCAAGCCGCTCAGCCCGTCGCGATGCCCCTCGAGGTTTTCGTGCACGGCGCGCTCTGCGTCGCCTATTCCGGGCAATGTCTCACCAGCGAATCTCTCGGCGGCCGCTCCGCCAATCGGGGCGAATGCGCTCAGGCCTGCCGGCTGCCTTACGACCTGATTTCAGACGGGCAGAAGGTCGATCTCGGCGACCGTCGCTATTTACTCAGCCCGCAGGATCTAGCCGGACTCGACGTGCTGCCAGAGTTGGTGCGCGTGGGCGTTTCCTCGTTAAAGATCGAAGGCCGGCTAAAATCTCCGGAATACGTGGCCAGCATCACGCGCGTGTATCGGCAGGCACTTGATCGCGTGTGCGGCGCGTCGGCTTCCCGTGCCGTGGGCGATCCGACGTCGCCACCGTCAACCACGCCCCACTACGAACTTCAGATGGCGTTCTCCCGCGGTCTCTACACGGGCTGGTTTCGCGGTGTGCAAAATCAGGAGCTGGCCCACGCGCGTTTCGGGACCAAGCGCGGGGTTTATCTCGGCGAAGTCGCGCGCGTGACGAATGAATCCGTCTCGATCCGCCTCGTAGCGCCGTTGAAGCCCGGTGACGGCGTGGTGTTTGATGCCGGCAAGCCGGACGAACGCGAAGAAGGCGGCCGCGTTTATCAAGTCGAGCCAGCGGGCGGTCCGAGCGGTGAGACGACCCTGCGGTTTGGTGACGGCGATATCGACTGGCGCCGCGTGCGAGTCGGCCAGTTTGTGTGGAAGACAAACGATCCCGCGCTCGATCGCGAGCTGCGGTCCACGTTTGAGGGCGAACAAATCCGTTTTCAGCGCCCGATCACGCTCGAGGTCCACGGCCGCGCCGGCACGCCCCTCACCGTCATCGCAAACGACGGCGACGGCCATGTCGCGAAAATCGAATCCACGATCCCCCTCGCGATCGCGGAAAAACAACCGCTCACGCCGGAGCGCTTGCGTGAGCAGCTTGGCCGGCTCGGAGGCACGCCGTTCAAACTCGGCGAACTGAAATCGTTCCTCGAGGGCCCCGTGATTGTGCCGATCAGCGAACTCAACCGGGTGCGCCGCGAAACCGCCACCGCGCTCGATGCCCTGCGTGCCCAGCCTCGCCGCTGGAGCACGGGAACGGTGCCGCGCACCGATTGGCGCGCTCACGAGGCGCCACCGGCGCCGGTCGAAATCATCGCGGTGATCCGCCTGCTCGAGCAGCTCGACGCTGCGTGGTCCGCGGGCGTGCGCACGATCTACTGTGAGTTCGAGAACCCGAAGCACTACCGCGACGCGGTCGTCCGCTTCCGCGAGCTGCAAATCGCAAATCCCGAATCCAAAATCGCAAATCCCAGCATCTGGGTCGCGCCGCCGCGCATTTTCAAACCGGGCGAGGAATGGATCTTGAAACAAGTCCGCTCCGCCGAAGCCGACGGGTATTTGGTCCGCAACTACGACCACCTCGCCTTCTTTGCCGGCGAGCGGAAGCGCGGCGACTTCTCGCTCAACGTGGCGAATCCGTGGACGGCGGATTATTTCCGGACGCGCTACGGACTGGAAAGGGTCACGGCGAGCTACGACCTGAACATCACCCAGCTCGAAGCGTTGTTGCAGTCTGCTCCGGCCGCCTGGTTCGATCTCACGATTCACCAGCACATGCCCATGTTTCACATGGAGCACTGCGTGTTCTGCGCGTTTCTCTCATCGGGCAAAGACTATCGCGACTGCGGACGCCCGTGTGACAAACACCGCGTCGCGCTGCGCGACCGCGTCGGCGCCGAGCTGCCGCTCAAGGCGGACGCGGGTTGTCGGAACACGGTTTTCAATAACCGCGCGCAAACCGGCGCCGAGTATGTCGGGCGCCTGCTGGATTTGGGCGCGCGGAGTTTCCGCGTGGAATTTGTCAACGAATCGCCCGACGAGGTGCAGCGCACGCTGACGCGCTACGGGCAGTTGGTGCGGGGCGAAATCAGCGGCGCCGAGCTCTGGCGTGAATTGAAACTGCTGAATCAGCTCGGGGTGACCCGCGGCCAGATCGACGCTACGCCGCAGGTGATCGTGCGGAAGAGCTGACGCCCGCCGCGGCCGCTTCGCTCTCTTTCTTGGAAGCCGCCTTCTTTGCGCGCATTTGCTGAAATAGGGTGATGCCCTGCAGGATCGCCGGAAGGGCGCCGAGAAAAATGCTGAGCTTGCCGCCATGTCCGCCGTGAGCGTCGCGCTTCGACTTCATCACTTTCGCGAGCAGTAAACCGCCCGGCACGAGCAGCACTTTCACGAATGGCGCGACGCGTCGCCACATCTCCAACCCGCGATCTACAAGCGCCAGCGGGCGCGCCAGTTCGGCCGCGGCTTGGGCGCTTTCCCAACGGCGCACGGCAATGCGCGCCTGCAGGACCATCTTGCGGTTCGCGAGCCGATTTAATTCTTCGGTGGGATACATTCGCGATCCTGGCGCAGTTCGCTGAGCGTCGCCGAAAACGGCTTGGGCTGCGTTTTCAAATACCGGCGAAAGCCCAACACGGCCGCGACGAAGCCGAGGCTGTAGCCCACGGCCAACGTCACCACCGCTGCCACCCGGGCCGTGTCCCATAGCAGCACGACCACGGCAAAGCTGATGCAAACCATGGCGAGCATCGCGAGAAACACGATGCCGCTGATCCAGATGAAAATCTGGATCAGCCGAAACTTCTCTTCGTGCAGCTCGACCGCCAGAAGCTCGAGCCGGTCGTGGGCCGAGCCAATCAGGCTGTCAGCGAAGCCGCGCAAGTTCCCAAGCAAGCCGGAAGGGCCTGGTTCTCGCGATTCCATGCGGCTTAGTTGCTGTTACGGCGAATCAAGGCACCGAGCAAAACGCCGACGCCCAGCGCGACGGCCAGCGATTGATAGGGATAGGTGCGGATTGTTTCGTCGGTGTATTTGGCGCCCGCGACCACTTTCTTGCGAGCCTGGCCGTAGGCCTCGGTGAGGCGTTCACGGGCAGACTCGAGGCGCTCGCGGATGTCGGCGAGGCGGCCGTTTCCTTGCTCGGACACGGGGCCTGCGATCATGGCTTCGGCTTCAGCCATCAGGCGGCTGATATGCTCGATCAATTGCTCAGGGGTTTCGGTGGTGGCGGAATCGTGACGGTTTTTCATGAATATGATTTTCCTGGTTTGGGTTGAGGACAAATACCAGCGTGCGGCGCACGCGGTAGAAGTGGATGATGCAGCAATCTGTTGCGTCTGACTATGGGGCGAACGCCCAACATGGACCGGGGCAACCCCCGATGGTTCAGCGGGGAAGCACAAAATAAAATTCGCTGCCATTTCCCTCTTCGCTGGTGCAAGAGATCGCCCCCCCGTGAGCCACCACAATCTCCCGGGCAATCGCCAGGCCCAAACCCGCGCCCGGCCGCTGCTCTTGATTGGGCGCGCGATAAAAGCGCTCGAAGATCCGGCCGACGTGATCGGGCGGGATCCCCGGCCCCTGATCGCGCACGCCAAAACGAATGAACCCGCCTGCTTCCGCCACCGCGCTCAGCGTGATGAATCCGCCCTCCGGCGTGTATTTGGAGGCGTTGGTCAGCAGGTTCATGAAGACATGGCGGATGCGCGCCTCGTCCACCGTGAGCATCGCCCCGTTGAGCTCCGGCGCGATGACGACCGCCAGTCGCTGGCCCGCGCCATCGATGAACGGATGCGCTTCGCCCGCGATCCGGCGCAACAGCGACGAGAGCCCCACGTCCGCTCGTTCGAGCGGTGACGCTCCGCTCTCCAGCCGCGTGAGATCCAACAACGTATCCAAAATCCGGAGCAGCCGATCCGCATCGTCGCGCGCGTCCTCAATCAACTCCTTCTGTTGCTTCGAGAGCGCCGAGAGATTTTGCTCCAGCACGAGATAAAGGGCCATGCGCAGACTCGTCAGCGGCGTTTTCAACTCATGGCTCACCGTCCCGACCAAGTTGGTCTTGGCGTCATCCATGAGCCGGAACTTGGTCACGTCCTGCAAGATTATCGCCGCTCCGCGAAATTCCGTGAGCTTGTCGCCAATCGCGAGGATGCGCGGGAGGTAATGCCGGTCTTCCCGGCCCACGCGAAACGTAACCGTGCGCGCGTAATCCGTCGGGATATAGTGTTCTCCCGTCTCGAGCACCCGCGTGACCATCTCGGCCAGCACCTCGGGAAACCCGCGGGCAAATTCCGGATTCTGCGCGAGCTGCGCCGCGGCCGGATTACGCACCTCCTGCGTCCCATCACGGCCAACGACAAACACGGGATCCGGCACCGAAGTCAGCGTCGCCTCCATGGTGCGTTGCACGCGGAGCACACGCGCCAGCGTGGCGTCGCGGTAAGCGCGGAGTTTCCCCGCCATGGTATTGAAAGCGCGCGCCAGCTGACCGAGTTCATCGCGCGAGAGCTCCGGCACCTCGCGGTCCAGATCTCCTTCCCCCAGCGCGACCGCCGACGCGGTGAAGAGGCGAATGGGCTTAAGCAGCGACGCCGCCAAACTCCACGCGAGCAAGAGGGAGAGGACGAACCCGCTCGCGATGGTAAAGATCATCACGCGCTCCGTTTCCGCCGCGAGATGCTCAACGCGAGTGGCCGTTTGTTGCGCGGCCGCAAAATCCCGTTTGGTCAGGTGATCGATTGCTTGCAGCACGCGAAACAACGCGCTGTTACGTGCCTGCATCTGCTCCATGCCCGCCGCGATTCCGCCCGCGCGCAGCTGCCGATCTCCTTCTTCCGCGAGCGTATCGAACGCCGCCGCGAGCGCCCCCACGAGATTCGCCCGCGATGAACCGAACGAGGCGCTGGACTGCGTCTTCAACTCCCGATCGAACGCCGCACGGTGCTCCTCGAACGCACGCCGCTCCCCCTCCCCCAGCACTGCCGGCGCCAGCGCACTCGTCATTATTGTAGCCGAGGTGCGCATCTGCTGGCAGGCCAGCGCCGCTCGGTAGTTATTCACGAGGTCGCGCGACAGCGAGCCCGCCAGATCACGCACGCGGTGAATGGCGTAGCCGCCCGTCGCAATAATCAGCAGGAGGAGGGGAAGGAGGCCGAGATAAAGCCGGGTGCGAAGCATGGGAGGCGCCTCGGCCAGTCGCGTGCGGCCGAGAGTCCAGAGCTTAGAGTCTACAAAGAGTAGGGTTCGAAATCACCGAGCTCAATAGGTGGACGGTATGGTGGGCGCTCAGCACTAAGCTCTCCGCTCCCAGCGTTTTCAAAGCAGGCCGAGCTTCTGGCGCTTGCGATAGAGCGTGGCGGGATCGATGCCGAGCGTTCGGGCGGTCTCTTCCAAGTTGCGCGAAATCGCGAGCACGCGGCGGATATGCTCTGCCTCCAGCGCATCGATGGTCACTCGTGATCCCACCGCTATCCCCGGCTCGGGCTTCGATCCAAATTCTTCCGGCAGGTCGGCGAGCTCGATCGTGTCGCTGCCCGCAAGGATCACCGCGCGCTCGATGACATTGCGCAGCTCGCGCAGATTGCCCGGCCAGCGGTAGCCCGCGAAAGCCGCGCCGACATCCGAAGAGAACCCCACGATTTTCTTACCCAGCCGCGCTGAGAAAAATTTCCGGTAGTTGTCCGCGAAGCGAATCAGGTCCGAAGGTCGATCACGGAGGCCGGGCAACATCACGCTGATCACATTGAGCCGGTAAAAGAGATCTTCGCGGAATTTCCCCGATTTCACATCCTCCGCGAGATTCCGGTTTGTCGCTGCAATCACGCGCACATTGGCGCGGCGGATCCTTGCTTCGCCGACGCGCTCGTATTCGCGCTCCTGCAGCAGGCGCAAAAGCTTCGGCTGAATCTCCAGGGGCATCTCGCCGATTTCATCGAGAAACAGCGTGCCGCCATCGGCCGCCGCGACCTTGCCGAGCGTGTCCGCGACGGCGCCGGTGAATGATCCCTTCACGTGACCGAACAGATCGCTCTCCAGCAACTCGCGCGAAAGACTGGGACAACTCACCGTGACAAACGCCGCATCGCGTTGCGCACTGCGGCGGTGGATCTCCCGCGCCAAGACACTCTTGCCCGTGCCGCTGGGACCGAGAATCAGGATGTTCGCGGGGGTCTCGGCGGCCTTGAACGCGATATCGATGGCGTGCTGCGTGGAGATCTCTGCAGATTGCAGGTCTACGGGCGGTGCTTCCGTGGCCAACTCGCTCTCCAACGTGCGGACCTTCGTCTGCAACACCCGCGTCTTTTCGATTTTCGCGAGAATTCCTCGAATTTGATCCGGAGTAAACGGCTTCGGCACGAAGTCGTATGCCCCACGCCGCATCGCGTCCACCGCGGTCGAGATGTTGGCGTAGGCCGTGAACATCACGACATTCAGCGACGATTGCGCCTTCAGTAATTTGGCGAGGAGTTCGAGTCCGTCCTCGTTGCCCAGCTTGAGATCCACAAAGGCCACGTCGAACTGCTCCTCGTCCACCGCCTTGAGAGCCCGCGCACTATTAGGCGCTTCGGCTGCTTCGTGCCCGGCGGTCTCTATTGCGATGCGCGTGGTTTTGCGGATGCCCGGTTCGTCGTCGACGATCAGAATGCGCATGGGAAGAAATTGGAGGGTTGACGCAGCACAAGTGGAGACGCCGGTAACAGGTCAAAAACAAGGCGGGCTCGCTTGCGCGAGCCCGCCAGGTCCAGCTTCAACTTAACAATCTCGCAGGCTAAGCCCGCGGGAGTTGTTAACTTTACTGACCGAGCTCGCATCGGCCGGTTCCGAAGGCGGATTAGTTTTTTTGGCTCTATCGAAAATAGCCATCCGGACTGGTTTCGGAAATCGGTGCAGCTTGGAGCGGAGAGAAATGAAGCAGAACACAGGGAAAACGGATTAGGTCGGGCAGCACAGTCCGCCCCGCCGGGGAAAAGTTCGTGCATTTCGCGGCCTCGACGCAGATTTTATGGCGAACTGCACGGAAGCATCGGGATTTTCAGGACGCGGCGAATCGTTTTCCGACAGTGCGTGGCAAACCCCATCGCGCGGTGTGTTCGCGGCGTGAGCCCCTTGAGTTTTCTTGTGTCGAAATCGTGCGCAGAACCCTCTACCTCTTCGCTAAACCCTGCCCATGCCCACTACCGTCATTGTCCCGCCAGCCTCGTCACCGTCGACTGGGGGCAAAGTTTCTGATCTCGAAATCAAGGATGCCCACCTGATTTTCGATACGGTGTGGCGGGATCTGGAGGCCGATTTTGGCCGTGAGAATCTTCGTTTCCCCAAGGAGATCATGCTCCTCGGCGGTGCGCCGGGCGCCGGTAAGGGCACCAACACGGCCTTTATCACAAAGACGCGTGGTCTTACGTGCGAACCGATCGTGATCAGCGCCCTGCTCGATTCATCGGAAGCGCGCGCGCTCAAAAATGCCGGCAATATGGTGGGAGACCGCGAAGTCGTCAGCCTCCTGCTCCGACAGTTGCTCCGCGTCGAATACCGCGACGGCGTAATCCTGGACGGCTTCCCGCGCACCAAGGTGCAGGTCGAGTGCTTGAAGATCCTCGTGGACAAGATGCACGCGTTGCGCCGCGAGTTTTACCATACGCCGCTCAGCATCCATTTTCGCCAGCCGACGATCCACATCATGGTGCTGTTTGTGGATGAAAAGGAGTCGATTGCGCGCCAGCTCAAGCGCGGGCGCGAGACGCGTCTGCACAACGAGGAGGTCACGCGCACGGGCATTGGTGAGCTGCGCGAGGACCGGCCGACGGACCACGACGAGACGCTGGCGCGCCGTCGCTACCGGGTATTCAAGGAACAGACGTGGGACGCGCTGCAGTCGCTGAAGGAAATTTTTCACTACCACTTCATCAACGCGCAGGGCGGCTATGAAGACGTGGAGCACAACATCCTCCGCGAGCTCGAATACCAGAGCACGCTGGAGCTCGACCCCCGCACGGTCGACCGGCTGCGCGGCGTGCCCGTCGCGAGTGAGATCATCGTCCACGCCCGTCAGGAGATGGTGAAGCGCCTGGACACTTACGAACTCGAGCACCGCGAATTATTCGCGCAGGTGACCGGGTTCATTGAAAAGAAAATCATCCCCATCGTCATTCGCCATGCGATCTCGGGCGTGGCCTTGATCAACGCCGAGGAAAAGACCCTCGAGGATCCGCTCGCCCTCGCCATGCTGATCGATGTGTTTTCCGAACGCGGCTATCACGCGGTCGTCGACATCCACAAGATCGAGGTCCCCGAGAAAATCGATCTCACGAGCGGGATCATCAAATGCCGCCTCAAGAAAGTGTTTCGAATCCAGATTCGCTTCCAGGGTTCGGAAATCCGCCGCGGTTGAGCTCAGACGCCCGGGCGCTTAGTATCCGTTACTTGGCGACGACGGGCGCGCGTTCCAGCCACGACCAGTTGAACGCCTTGGCCAGATCGACGACCTGGCGGGCGTTCAGCGGTTTCACGAGGAAGGAATTGGCCCCGAGGCTGTAGGAGCGCCGCACGTCCGTCGGCTCATTCGAGGACGTGAGCACGACCACGAGCAGGCTTTCCAACTGACGCTGGCTGCGAATCCACGCCAGCACTTCATGCCCCGACATCAGCGGAAGTTTTAAATCCAGAAACACGACGACCGGCATCGGATACTGCGTGCGATCCGCATAGCGACCGGCGCCCGACAGGTAATCGACGGCTTCCTGCCCGGTATCCACTTCGAAGACCGGATTCGTGACGCCAGCACCGTTCAGCGCGTGCCGCATCAGGAACACATCGTCGTCGTTATCCTCGACCAGCAGGATGGCACTCGCAGGAATCATGGATGGTTTGAGCGTCTGGAACCCGGCGGGTCCGGCGAAAGGTCGTGCGGGTTTTCGGCGTTCGCCAGCACGTTCTCGCATGCGACCGGGAAAATTTTGCTGAACGGACACACCCCATTGACACCCCGCCTTGTCCGGCAGCGCCCGCGAAACGCCGGGCTCGCGACCCGGGCCTCTTACTCGTAGCGCAGGGCTTCGATCGGATCGAGCGACGCCGCTTTCCAGGCCGGATAGAAACCAAAGCCCACGCCGATCCCCGAACAAACGAGCAACCCGGCGACGGCCCAGCCGACGGGAAACACCGCGGAGGCGCTGAGCATTTGCGCTCCGATGTTTCCGCCCACCACCCCGAAGAAAACGCCCACGAAGCCGCCGGCGAGCGAAAGCACGACGGCCTCGATCAGAAACTGCATGAGAATATTGCGCTTCTTGGCGCCGATACTT
The DNA here is from genome assembly GCA_031425115.1 of Opitutaceae bacterium. Classification (GTDB taxonomy): domain Bacteria; phylum Verrucomicrobiota; class Verrucomicrobiia; order Opitutales; family Opitutaceae; genus ER46. Next base: position 23,419 of record JANPIT010000833.1, read on the forward strand.
TTGCGGATTCCGATCTCCTTGGTGCGCTCTGTCACGCTCACGAGCATAATGTTCATCACGCCCACGCCGGACGCGAGCAACGCGATCGCGCTGATCACGAAGGCGCCGATCGCGACCACGCCCGCGATCTTGTTGAATGCCTCGATCAACGATTCGTTGGAAAAAATCTCGAAGTCGTTCGGGTTTTCCGGAGCGAGCCCGCGCACGAGCCGCATCATCCCGATTGCCGTGTCCTGCGCCGCAGCGAGCGTTTCTTGATTCGGCGCCTGCACGTTGATGCTCATCGAGCGCCACGCGCCGCGGCCATAAATCTCCAGATACTGCGTGATCGTCGTGATGGCGTTGATGTCCTGGTTGTCGCCAAACGAGGTGCCCTTCGACGCCATTACCCCAATGACCGTATAGCTCTGGCCATCGATGCGGACCGCCTTGCCGAGCGCCTCCTCGTTAATGAACAGCTTGCTCACGATATCGCTGCCGAGGATGACCACCGCGCGACCGAACTCGACGTCGTCGGGCTGGATGTTGCGCCCTGCCGCAATTTCGAAATTGCGGCTCGTCATGAAATTCTCGTCGCCGCCGATCAAGCGCACATTCGGATTCGTGCGCCGGTCAGCGTAAAGCACGCGACGTCCACCGCGGCGCAGCATCAAGCTGACGTCTGCCGTGCCCTGCATCATCTCCTTGAAGCGCGCCGCCTGCGCATAGGTGATGTCGCGGCGATTACGGAAGCGCACCCACGGGTCGGAGAAATTAATCGCGGGAAATTTGCTGATCTGAAAACTATTCGCGCCGAGGACATTCAGACCGCTCTCGATGTTGTCGCGGAGGCCGGTGATAACCGTCATCACGCCGATCACTGAAAACACCCCGACCGCGATGCCGAGCATCGTGAGCCCGGAGCGGAGTTTGTTCGCCGAGAGAGACGAGAGCGCGAGGCGCAGGATTTCACCGAAGATCATGTCTGAAGACGGTAATCAGTAATCAGTGGGCAGTAATCAGTCGTCAGTAGTCGAACGCACAGGTGTTCTCTGATTACTGACCTCTGATCACTGATTACTTGTTTTTTGTTACTCATACCGCAGTGCGACCACCGGATCGAGTTTACTCGCGGTCCACGCCGGGGCGAAGCCGCTGAAGACGCCAGTGAGCACCGAGATAATCAGGCCCATCAGCACCAGACCGAGTGAGAAAACCAGAGGGAAGGATGGCGCGATGACGGCGACGGCTTGTGTCAGCCCCGCGGCTACAAGGAGACCCGCGATGCCGCCGACAAAGCAGATCGCAATCGCCTCAACCAGGAACTGCAGCAAAATGGTGCGGCGTCGCGCGCCGAGTGCCTTGCGGGTGCCGATCTCCTTGGTGCGCTCCTTCACGCTCACGTAAGTGATGTTCATGATGCCGATCGCACCGACGAACAGCGCGAGGCCCGTGATGAAAAATCCGGCGAGCGCGATGCCGTTCTTGATCGGATCGAGCTGTGAACGGATCGTCCCCTGCTCGTTAATCTCGAAGTCCTCGCGTTGCTCGGGGCGAAGCTGGCGGATACGGCGCATCAGACCGCGGAGCTCATCGCGGGCGAGTGCCATGCGCGTGGTGTCGACCTGCACGCGAATCTCGCCGTCTTCGCCGAAGCGGAAGTAGCGGCGATACGCCGTCAGTGGAATCGCGACCATCGAGTCCCAACTGAAGAGGCCGAGGAAACTGCCTTGGCGCGCAGCGACGCCGAGCACTTGAAAATTCTGATCGCGAATGCGGACCATCTTTCCGATCGCGGACTCGTTGGGAAACAACGCGTCAGCCACGTCGAAACCAATCACCGCGACGTTCCGCCCTGACTGCGCCTCGAAGTCGCTAAAGAAGCGGCCTTCCTTCAGGTCGGAGCGCGTGATGCGCGCGTAGTCCGCACTCGTGCCGAGCGTCCAAATATTGTTCAGGCGATACTCGCCCCGAATCACATTACTGCTGCGGTTCGCCGTCGGCACTGCGAGCTTGAGCGGGCCCGTGGGATTGGCCTCGATCCATTCGTTGATGAGCCGCGCGTAGGTGTGCTGTATCGGCCGCCGATTGCGAAAATTCCACCAGTCATCGACATCGCGCCACGGCCATTTCGTGACGTAGAGGATGTCGTCGCCGAAGCCGGAAAAGCTCCGATCCACGCCTGCATCGATGCCCTTGATCGCGGTGCCCATCAGCGTCACGGCCACGATGCCGATAATCACGCCCAGCGCGGTCAAGGCCGAGCGCAACGTATTCGCCCGGATCTGCGCAAAGGCGATCCGGATGGATTCGACGAGCTCGTGGAAGAAACGAATCAAGGGATTTTGGATTCTAGATTCGGGATTTTGGATTGCTGGACACGCGTGCGCAGTGTGCGGATCGAGGCCACCATAATGGCGGTAAGCTCGCCGGCTTCGTGGCGAAGCGGCGTGAGCTTGGCGGGCGGCACGAGGGCGTGGTCTTCCGCCAGTTCCAGCCAGAAGGCAGACTCGTCTGCTTCCTCTTCGACAACAGAGAGCTTCGAACTCATTTCTGCGGTGGAGCGCGACCGACAGGCGGCGCGGTAATTTGCCCCGACGGAGGTGCCGGCGCGACCGAGCTGTTTCGCCACGATATTGCCCGAGCGGCTGCTGGGCAGCGCGTCGATCAACGTGAGCACGCGGCGCGCAAACACTTTGGTGCGCAGCTTGAGTTCAGCCTCGGTCATAGCAGAAATCCAAAATCCGGAATCCAAAATCCAAAATCAGTGAGCGGCGCCATCGCTCTCGATCAGACCATCGCGGAGGCGGACGATGCGGCGGGCGTGTTGGGCGATGTCTTCTTCGTGCGTCACGACGATGAGCGTGTTGCCCTGCGCATAGAGCTGCTCGAAGAGATTCATGATTTCCACGCCGGTCTTGGAATCGAGATTACCCGTCGGTTCATCCGCGAGGATGATCGAGGGTCGGGTCACCAACGCTCGCGCGATGGCGACGCGCTGACGCTGGCCGCCAGAGAGCTCGTTCGGCCGGTGATGCACACGGTCGCCGAGGCCGACGTTTTCCAGCGCCTGACGCGCACGGTCGATGCGGTCGCTCTTGGAGATGCCGGCGTAAATCAAAGGCAGCTCGACGTTGTGCAGGGCGTCGGAGCGCGGCAGCAAGTTGAAGGTCTGGAAAACGAAACCGATCTCGCGGTTGCGGATCTCGGCGAGTTCATCGTCGATCATGGTCGCGACGTTTTTGCCGGCAAACTCGTAGCGGCCGGCCGTCGGGGTATCGAGGCAGCCCAGCATATTCATCAGCGTGGACTTGCCGGAACCGGACGGGCCCATGATGGCGAGATACTCGTTGCGCCGGATCTGGACGTTCACGCCGCGCAGGGCGTGGACGATTTCGGCGCCCATCTTGTAGAGCTTGGTCACGCCCTCGATATCGATCACGAGCGCGCCCGCGGGGCGCACGACACGCGATTCGAGCGAGGCGGCGTTGGGGGGAGGAGGAGTCATGTTGAGTGAGCGATGAGAGGCGGACTTGCCGCGCGCGCACGTGGACGCGCGCGCGAGGGGCCCCACCCCTTACTTCTTTTCCTCGTCCTTTTTCTTCGGCTTTTCGATGCGCACCTGGGACCCATCCTTCAATGACCGGGTGATCACACTGAACGGGCCACTGACCACTTCGTCACCGGCAGCGAGGCCGGACTTGATCTCCATGTGCGTGGTGTCGCCGATGCCGGTCTCCACCGGAATCATTTTCACCTTGTCGCCGTGCTTGGTAAAAACGACGCGCTGCAGCGACTCGCGGTCCGTGCGCTCCCGCTCACGCTGCTGCTTCTCGTTCACCGCCGCGGCAGAGCCCTCGCCCTGCGTTTCCTTGGACTTCTTGTCTCGATCCGTGGCGAGCTGCTCCAGCGTCTTCGACCCTTCCTTGCTCCGCACGGTGACCGCCTGGATCGGCACCGCGACGACATTCTCGACCGTCTTGGTTTCGATATCGACGTTGGCGCTCATGCCCGGGCGCAGGCGGACATCTTTGTCGGCGATGCGGATCTTCACTTGAAAATTAGTCACTTCCTCCTGGGTGTTCTGGCCGAGCGTGCGGGCCGCGGAGGCGATTTCCTTGACGGTGCCGTTGAATTTGCGGTTTGGATACGCGTCGATCGTGATGCGGGTTTTGTCGCCGACCTTCACGTTGACGACGTCGTTCTCGTTCACGTTCACGCGCACTTCCATGTCCTCGAGGTTGGCCACGCGCATGATTTCCGTGCCGGCAAAGGAGCCGGTGCCGACGACGCGCTCGCCTACCTCGCTGGTCAGCGAGCTGACGCTGCCGTCAACGGGTGCAAAGATGGTGGTCTTGGAAAGCTGGTCGCGCGACTGGCTAAGCAGGCCCTCGGTGCGGCGGATCTGCGCGAGAGCGTTGTCATGGTTGGCCTCGGCCACTTCCGTGCTGGTTTTGGCGGCGAGAAAATCCGCTTCCGAAAGCAGCTTTTTGCCGAAGAGGTCCTCGGTGCGCTTGAGGTCGTCCTTGGATTTCGAGAGCTGCGCTTTCGCTTGCACGGCGCCCGACTTCGCGGCGACGAGATTGGCCTCCTGTTGTTCGACCTGGTATTTGTAGGTGTCGGGCTTGATGCGCACGAGGAGGTCACCCTTTTTCACCGGCGCACCTTCGCGCACGGTGAGCTCGGTAATTTCACCGGCAACTTCGGGTGAGATCTTGACCTCCACCTCAGGCTGAATTTTGCCGGTGGCGTTGACCATCTGCGTGATGGTTTTCGTGACCGCTTTCTCCGTGGTAATAGCGAAACCCTTCTCGCTGCCCTTCCGCTTAAAATAAACTCCCGCGCCCAGCCCGGCGGCGACGAGGATGCCGAGGAGGATAAACCACTTGGCCTTGGACTTCTTGGGCGCGGTGGCGGCGCGCGCGTCGGGCTGGGGCTGGGACGCAGCAGGAGGACGGTTCATGGCGTTCAGTTGCGAAGTTAGAGAGGCACTCATCGGATTAAATCGGGGCCGCTTACGCAAGCGGGCTGTTGGCCTCGTCCGGACGCAAAAAAATGTGGCCGGCCCCACAACGAGCCGGCCACACAACACAACTGATAACTACGAACGAGTGTGAGAGAACGACCGCCGACCCAAAAGAGAACGCGTTTGCGACCAAGCGCGGCGTGTTCGCGATGAACAGCGACGGGCTGAGGGTGGAAAAACGGGCAATCGAAGCGGCGGGCACGGATGGAAAACACCAACCGAGGCCGAAAGTTACAGTGAAGTTGTGATGAGCGGCGGGCGGCGCGGATGAATGGAGGCGGAGGCACGATCCGAGAAATAAAAAAGGCCGGTCGTGAGACCGGCCTGGGGGGGTGAGAGGGTGATTTTCCGCGGTCCGAGGTAGCGGCGCGACCTCCGGGCGCGCCGGGGAACGAGAAGCCGCGGCGATGACGAGAGTCAGCGGCGATGAACAGCGGGCCCGGAGGTCCCGCGGCTACCCTTGGCAGAGGACTAGAATCGCTTCGTGAGTTTCACGTAATACATCGCGCCGAAGGGATTCGCCACGAGCGGATCGTAGCCGGACGCGTCGTTATCGTAGAACGGCGGCGGGCGATCAGTGACGTTGTCGACGCCGACCGTGAGCCGCGTGGCCTTCCCCCACGGCAGATCGTAGGCGGCCTGCACATCGTAGGTCGTCCACGGTCCGAGGTCGACCCAGGTGCTGGGCACGGTGCCTAGCCTTACCTGCGTCTGATAAAACGCGTCGTTCTGGCCGACGTAGTTGGCGGTGATCGCGGCGCTCCACGCCTTGAGTTTCCACGAGGCGCTGGAGGTCCACTTCCACTCGGGGAGGCTGGTGCTGCCGCGGTTTTCGATCGGGGCGTTGGTGCGCGCGCTCTGCGTGACGTATTTGTAAAGCCACGAGCCGCGCCACTCGAGGTCGAGGCGGCCGAGCCTCTCATGCTTCATCCGGTAGTTGACTCCGAAGTCGAGTCCCTCGGTCGTGCGGCGCGCGAGATTCTGAAACGTGAGGCGGATTTCCTGCATCTCGCCGGGCTGGTTGAGCGCGGTGTCTTGCGCGGTGGCGGGCGCGCGGATGATGACACTGGGATCGTTCTCGCGCACGGAGACGGCGACGCTCGGCGTCGCGATGCGGTCGTAGATGTAGATGTTGGACCAATCGACGGAGAACGAGAGGTTCTTCAACGGCCCGCCGGTGGGCTCGATCATGAAGCCGCCGTAGTAGGAGCGCGAGGTCTCGGGCGCGAGGTTGGGATTGCCGCCGCGGACGGTGCGCAGGCTGGTGACCACGGCTTGCTGCGCGGGGTTGGCGGGGTTGCGCCGCACCGTATCGATGACGGCAGCACCCTGGAACGAGACGCTCTGCGCCGAAAAGAGCTGGATGAGCGCCGGCGCGCGGAAGCCCTCGGAGTAGGAACCGCGGACGAGCGCCCACCGCACGGGCCGCACGGCGATGGAATACTTCGGCTTCGTGGCGGTGCCGAAATCGCTGTAGTCCTCGTGGCGCGCGGCGATGCCGAGCTCGACCTGCTTCAGCAACGGCACGCGCACCTCGGCGAAATACGAGGTGGCGTTGCGCTGGCCGAAGAGATTGGAGCCGCCACCCGACGCGGTGAAATCGCCGTTGGCCGAGGCCGGGTCGCGCACCTGCGAGAGCTTCTCGCGCCGGTGTTCCGCGCCGCCCGCGATGCCGAGATCGCCGCCGGGGAGCTTGAACAGGCTGCCGCTGAACGTGGCGTCGTAGAGCCAGGTGTCGTAGCGGTTCTGGCCGAGGCGTGCGCCAGCAAAACCGTTGAGCACGGTCTGCTGGTTGCCGCCGGCGGGCGCACCGCCGAAGCCGCCGAAGACATTGTAGGCTGTGGCGGCCGTGGTGCCACGCAGAGCATTGCGCAGCAGCGAGCGGATCGAGTGGCCGGTGTCCACGCTGTCGGCGTTGTCACCCATGTATTGCATGGCGGTCTCCCAAGTCCAATTTTCCCATAGCTTGCCCTTCAAGCCGCCGACGATGCGCACCACGTCGTCGTCCACATTGCCGACACGGTTACCGAGGTCGCGCATGCGAAACCAGACCCGCACGTCGGTCGGCGTGCCGCCGTCGGTGCGGTTCACGCCGAGGGGATTGTAGGGATTGGCGGCGGGCACGACGAGGTTGCCTACGCCGGGGACGGTCTCGCCAAACGAATCGAGCGCGACCGGATGCACCGAGTTGCGGGCCTTGATGCGCGAGAGACTGGTCTCGAGAAACGCGGAGACGCGGTCGGTGAGCTTGTAGGAGAACATGCCGCCGAGCGTGTAGCGCTCCATCTCGGGCGAGACAGAGGCATCGGTGTTGGGGTCGGTGAGCGCGGCGTTGTAGGTCGGCGTGCCGATGGTGCGCGTGAGCAGCTGCTGCGTGGTGTAGGGCTGGAACGAGGTCGCATAGACTTCGCCCGTCTGCACGCCCGCGGCGTTGACCGGCCGGATGAAGGCCGGCGAGCCGAAGGGCTGCTGGCCGCCGAGCGTCGGGAAATTCAGCCCGCCGATGCGCGAATAATCCGACGAGCGGTTCCAGTCGCGATCGCGGCGGAACTGCGCGTTGCGCTTCTGCCAGTCGATGCTCACCATGGCGCTGCCCTTCGTGTTAACGACGCCACCGGTGATCGAGACGGTGGGCGTCGAGATGTCGGTCTTGAACGTGTTGAGGTAACCCGTGGTGACCTCGAAGCCCTCGAAGTCTTTTTTGAGGATGTAGTTGATCACACCGGCGACCGCATCGGATCCGTAAATGGCGGAGGCGCCGTCGGTGAGCACCTCAATGCGGTCGATCGCGGAAAGCGGGATGCCCTGGGTATTGGCAAACGTCGCGGTGCCACCGGCGCCGATGCCGTAAGGCGCCACGCGCCGGCCGTTGATCAACGTGAGCGTATATTCGACGCCGAGGCCGCGTAGGTTCGCGCCGGCCGCGCCGGGCGTGAAACCGAAAACGGCTTCGTTGGTATACGAGAGGGAATTCTGCGGCAGCTTGCGGATAAACTGCTGCACATCGGTGATGCCCGTCTTCTCGATTTCCTCGCGCGAGATGACGAGCACCGGGTTCGGCCCCTCGTTATCGAGGCGCTTGATGCGTGAGCCGGTGACTTCGAAGGCCGTCATCTGCTGCACCTGGCCGTGCACGGCTGTGGCCGGCGGCGGAGTTTGCGCCGCCGCGCCAAACGGCAGAGTGCAGGCGAGCGCGCGCGCCAGGAACTGGGCGCAACGCCGGCGGGCGAGGTGGGATCGGAAGGGTTGAATCATGTGGTTGGCTAGTTGGAGTTCAACGGCGCCGGTCGCGATGCGACCGCGCGTTTCGTTTGCGCGAGGGAATGCGCCCCGCCGCCGCGCTAAATCGCAATGCGACCGGCCGGCGCTCCCGTGCGGCCAAGCGCAGAAATTTCGCGGCGAAAATCCGGAGGGATTTTTGAACGCCGCGACGAATGACGACGCGTCGCGCGATGAACCGCGTCGTTTGCGCGATGATCGTCCGCATCGGCGCATGTCATCAACCGATCACGAAAAAGGCGCGCCGTCGCCGGCGCGCCTTGTAGGGGCGCAGACTTCCTGCGCCCTTCAGGAATTTCGAACCAAGGGCGCAGCAACCCTGCACCCCTACAGTTCGATCAGAACCGCTTCGTCACGCTCACGTGCATGAAACGACCGCGTGCGCTGTGCAGCGTCGTGTCGTAGCTGTCGTTGAACGCACCGAGCGCCATCGGCGGCTCCTTGTTGGCGATGTTCTCGATGCCGACAGTAAGCCGCGTCTGCTTGGCCCAGCCGCCGAGCCAGCGCTCCGGCAGCGCGTAGTGCGCGATCGCATCGTAAGTCCACCACGCCTTCACCATGCGGAAGGTGCTGCCGCCGGTGACCGCGGGATTCACCTGATTCGGATCGTCCTGGAACGAATCGACCCAGTTGATCGTGAAGCCGGCTTCCCACTTTGAACCGACCTTGTAATTGAAGTTCAAGTTGCCCTTCCACTCGGGAATCGAGCCAGGCGAGAACGCGTCCGACGAGGTATCGACAAAGTGGCCGACGAAGTCCTCCACCCGTGCACCCTCGACGCGCTGCAGGTCCCACTTGAGGAACTGATTCAAAGCGAGCGTGGTGGTCAGCTTGCCCTCGCCCACCGGCAACACGTAGCCGACCGTGTAATCGAGGCCGGCGACTTTGTTGCTCGAAAGGTTGAGGTTGGTGCCGATGACGCTGATGACGGCATTCGACGACGAGAGCGAGCCGTCCGGCTGGCGGATGACCGCGTTGGCGAGCGGGGCGTTCGGATCGAATTGCCACACGCCGTTCGCGAGACGCGGGAAGCCCGCGCCCTGGCCGGCCCAGTTCGAATTCAGGATGAACTGTGCATCTCCGACGACGACGATATCCTTCTTGTCGACGTTATAGTAATCGACGGAGACGAAGAGGCCCTTCACCGCGCGCGGCGACCACGCCAGGCCCGCGGACCACGTTTCCGCCGTCTCGGGCTTCAGGTTGATATTCCCGCCGACCTGAATCTGCGTCTGCACGCCCTGCGCGGTGAAACGCGAGCCGTCGGGCTTGCGGGACGGGTCGTTCACCGTGGGGAACGAGGTGCCCGTCGCGCGATAGAGCTCGAACTCGGACGGCGCGCGAAACGCCGTGCTCTTCGTGGCGCGCAGCGTGATCTCGTCGATCGGCTGCCAGCGGATGCCGGCCTTCCAATCGGTGCTGTCGAACTTGGAGAGCTGCGCGACGCGGGGATTGGTGTATTCAAATTTCTCATGCCGCACGGCGCCGCTGACGCTGAGGTCGTGGGCGAACGCCACATTCTTCAGCACCGGCGCGATCGCCTCGAGGTAGGCCCCGTCGACTTTGCGATCGCCGCGGAAGCTGTTACCGGTGGTGAGACCGAGCGCGTCGCCGGCGTTATAGAGCGGACCATAAAAGTCGTCATCATACTCGGTGCGATGCTCTACGCCACCGGCGGCCAGCAGATCGCCGGCCGGCAGCGCGAAGAGCGGCCCGTTGGTCTTGAAATCGATCAACTCGATGCCGCGCTTCGTGAGCCGCTTGTCCTGCACCGCGGTGCGGTTGAGTGCGGCGGAGTTGTCGAAGGTAAATATCCGGCCCGTGGTCGGAGACGTCCAACTCCCGGTCGCGAAATTGCGCGCGAACGGATTGAAGGCACCCGAGGCGACCTCGTTGCGGAGGCCCGCGCGCGAGGGGAAGCCGCTGTCCCCGCGGATGCGGTCCATCTCGGCATACATGTAGCCGGTGTCGAAATGCCAGCGGCCGAAATCGCCCTCGAAACCAGCGAACACGCGATACGATTCCTCGGTGAAAAAGTTACGGCGGTTCCCGATCTCGATCGAGCGGTAGCGCGGGAAGCTGATGAACTGCAGCGCGGTCGTGTTGTTCGCGGCGCGGGCGGCGGAGATCGCCGTCTGCGACTCAAATATCTCGAGATAGGGACTGTTCTGCAGTCCCTCGAGCGCGCCGATCGTGAACGGCGACGACGCGAGCTGGTTGTCGGTCTTCAGCTTCGAAAAGAGAAAGTCGACCTTGCCCGTCAGATTCTTGAGGAACGCGTGCTTCGCAACGCCGTAGTAACTCGACCGCTGCTGGCCGGGGATCGCCGGCGTGAGCACGCGGAAGTTATAGCGGTCGGTGTTCACGTTGTATTGCCGGTAATCCGCAAACGACCGCGGAAACGCTACGCCTTCGCGCAGGTAGCCGGCCGCCGGCAAATCGGTGTTAGTCGGCACGCCGAAAGGTCCTCCCGTCGTGGTGTTAAGTTTCGTGTCGAGGCGGCCGCTAAAGCTGTCGGAGCCGCCATTGAACCCGCCGAAGGGACGGACGTCGGCGTTTTTCGAAACGTCGCGATCACGCGCATAAACATCGCTGCGCGTATACACGTTCGCCGCGACGAGGATCGAGGTCTTGTCGGTCGCGAGGCCGGTCACGATGCCGCCCTGCACCACCGCCGCATCCTTGTCCCAGGTATTCCCATACGTCAGCCGGATCTGCGTGCCACGTGGCACTTCGAGCAGCGTAAAATTGACGACACCAGCGATGGCGTCGGCGCCGTAGTTGGCGGCTGCGCCGTCTTTCAACACGTCGACCCGCGAGATCGCGTCGAGCGGGATTAGGTTGATGTTGTTGAACGCCTGCGCCGTGCGCCGGCCGTTGATTAACGTCAGCGTCGAGTTCGAGCCGAGGCCGCGCAGGTTGATGTTGGCCGCGCCGGTCCCGCGATTGCTGTCCTGCTCCGTGGCGGTGCCGCCGACGAACGACGGCAGATCACGCAGGCCCTCGATCGGGGTGTTGGCGCCGGAGAGGATTAATTGCTCCTGCGAGTAGACGGTCACGGGCGCAAACGACTCCTCGATCGCCATAGGAATGGCAGAGCCGGCGACGACGAACTTTTCCAGTCTGACGGCCTCCTCCTTGATTACAGGGGAAGCGGTGGAACGCGTGGGGGCGGATTGAGCGAGCGCGGTGCTGGCGGCGAGAAAGGACAAGCCGCAGCGCGCCGCCCAAGCAGCGCGCCACGTCTGTCCGCTTCGGGATGACGGGTGGTGTTTCATGGTTGCAGTCAGGTTCGTGAAACGGCCGGCCGCTGGAGCAGCCTCGGGGACGGTTTCATTGTTATGACACAAACCGCTGATGCGGCATCACGCTCAACGTGTTTGCGACCAGCAGCCTTCGGCGCGCGGCAGGGCGGTCTGACCGTGCGACGGACCTCGGCGGCGGCGGCGCGCCGATCACCCTCGCCGCTGCGCCGAACGGCGATTGGCGTGCGGCGATTGACCAACGCAGAGCGCAGCACGGCGCCGCCACGCCCCGCACAGTGCGCTATGAACGATCGGGCACTGCCCCTGCGCCCGAACCACGCGGATCCGCGGCGAGCAGCACGTTCTCCGGCGCGAGTGGGGCGAGATCCAACGTGACGTAGCGCGCTTTAAACACCGTGGGACCCTCGACCGCGCGCGCGAGCGCGAGCGGATCCGCGCTGAAGGATTTCGCGAACCGCAAGTGCGCACCGGGCTGCCCCGGATCGACGACCTCGAGTTGCTCGCCTGCGCCGAACGCCAGCACGGTGTGGCCCTTCACCCCTTCCGCCAGTTTCGCATAATACGACAACAAGCGCGGCCGCTCCATCGATTCACCCCGTGCGAGCCGCTCCCGCAGCGCCGCGACGCTCTCGATCAGGCAACCATTCCGCAACGCGAGGCCCGGGATGACTTTGGGCCAGCGTTCCGGTGGCACGATCGACCAGCGGGCGAACCCCGGCTCGATATCGCGCAGGAGCGGACCGAAGTCGGCCTTTTCCTCCGCGAGCCGGCCAGCGTGCAGGGAAAAACTCTGCGTGCCATTCGCCGGCGTGAAGAACCAGAGGATGCCGGCCAGCTCGAAAACGAGCGCGTGTAACCGACGTGGATACGGACTGGGCCTCGCATCATTTTCGATCCGCACAATCTGCGACCAGATATCCGGACCGAGCATCGACTGCGCCCGTCGCGCCTGATCGAGCGATTGATCCGCGCGAAGGACGGTCGCGAAAACCCAAAGCAACAGCGCAAAAGCGGGAAGTCGTGCGAAGTGAAACACACCCCCCTAAGCGCCAGTCGCACGCCAAGGTTTCCAGAATGCGACGAGCGACCTGAAATCTGCGGTGAAAAAATCACCCCGCGCGCCAGACAAATTTTCCGCTCAGAAACGCTCTATAAAAGGTGTAGCACTACCGGACAAACGAATCCCGAAAACGAGATGGGTTCAGCACGGAAGAGAAATTCAGAAGCCAGAAAACCAGGAATGAGAACGTCGGACTCCGCGGCCGCCCTACCCGCTTCTTGGTTTCCTGGCTTCCTGCTAAACTCTTTCCCGTCTGATCAGAAAAACCAGGTTGAGCAGGAAACCACGAATCCAGGAAACAATCCGGCCAAGACAAATAATCCGATTCCTGGTTTCCTGGCTTCTGAATTCTCTCCTCCGTAGTCCGTCCTCCGATTCCTGGCTCCCTGGTTTCCTGCTTCAAACTCCTCCCGATCTCACAGCGCCTGCTTCAGCAGCGTCGCGATGCGCTCATGATAGCCGCGGCTTAGCTTCAGCTTGGTGCCGTCGTGCAGGATCACGGCATACTCGCCCGCAAACGATGGGCTTAATTTCCGCAACCGATCAAGGTTCACGATCGTAGAGCGGTGAATCCGAATGAAGCGCTTCGGGTCGAGTCGGGCCTCGAGTCGCGCCATCGTCTCCCGCATGAGGTGCGTGCGACCGTTGACGTGAAATTTCATGTAGTCGCCCTCCGCTTCGATCCAGTCGATCTCCTCGATCTTCAGGAAAAAAATCTCGCCCGATGATTTCAGCAGGATGCGATCGCCCGCTTTTTCTTCCTTCGCCTGCGCGGCCGCGGACGTCCCACTGTTCTGCTGCAGGTAATCCAGGAGTTGGGTGAGACGCGCGTTGACGTTATCGGTCTGCCGGCGGCGCACCTCCTCCTTCGCCCGCTGGAGCGCGGCGCCAAAGCGCGCGTCGTCGTAAGGCTTGAGCAAATAGTCGACCGCATTGACCTCGAAGGCCCGCAGCGCGTGCTCGTCGTAGGCCGTAACAAATACCACGGCCGGCGCCGCGGCGGGGCCAATCTGCTCCAGCGCAGCGAAGCCATCCGAGCCCGGCATCTGCACATCGAGGAACGCGAGGTCCGGTTTCTCGCGGCGGATCAACTCCGCCGCCTCGGCGCCGGTCGACGCCTCGCCAATCACTTCCACCCCCGCGTCCCGCTCCAGGAGCAGGCGCACGCCGCGACGTGCGGTGGGTTCGTCATCGACGATGATCGCACGGATGCGCGAGGGAGCAGCGGCCGGAGAAAACGGAGGCAACGAGGGTGCTTTCATGTGCGACAGGGGAGAACGATTCTGACGGAGACGCCCCGGCCCGGCTCGCTGCGAAGCGAGAGCTGGCCCTGGGAGCCATAAATTTTAGCGATGCGCTCGCGCGTGTTGCTCAGGCCCACGCCTTCTTTGGCACGCTTGGTGCCATCGCCGAGACCCGGACCATCGTCGCGGACCTCGAGGTGCAGTCGACCGCCCTCGACATGCCCCATCACATCAACGCGGCCCGGACCGGATTTCGTCGCGATGCCGTGCAGGATGGCGTTCTCGACGAGCGGCTGGAGCAGAAGATTGGGGATGCGCGCTTCCATCGCCGCATCGTCGATCGCGATGCCGACGTTCAGCCGATCGGAGAAACGCGCCTTCTGGATGTCGATGTAGCGTTCGAGAAAATCCATTTCTTGCCGCACCGTCACCTCATGCACGCGCGTGTTGTCGAGCGACATCCGCAGGAGTGAACTGAGCCGCGCGATCAAGTTCACCGCCTCGTCGTTCTTCTGCTCCCGCACGAGGACTGCGATGGTGTTGAGGGTGTTGAAGAGAAAGTGCGGCCGGAGCTGTTCGCGCAGGGCCTTGAGTTCCGTCTCGATCAGCCGGGCTTCGAGTTGCACCGCCTTGAGTTCTTCGCGCTTGTAACGGCGATAGATCTCGAGGCTGTAACCGAAAGCCAGCACGGCCCAGTAGTAGGCCATATCGATGAGGTTGCGCCCCCAGAAACCACTGAGCGCCATCTCCCAAAAATCGATCCAGCGCTCGTCACTGAAAATAACATACGCGATCGTGCGGCCGAGATAATAGGTGGCCATGACCACGAAGCTCATCGCGAGATGGAAGCCGACGCCAACGAACCAGCCGCCGCTGCTGAGCGGCATTTTGCTCCCCATGCGCAGAATCAGCGGAGCCATCAGCGCCCACATCACGGTGCGGCCAAACTGGGGCAGCGCGGCATCGATAAATCCCACCCGATCCGCCCCGAGCTGCACGCGGAAGTTAAAATAAACTTCCACCGAGAGCAGAAACCCGAGAAACGCCCAGCCCGCGACGACGGCGGCGTAACGGATCCAAGGGTTCTGCATGGCGGAGGCGTTCATCCGCCTCTCATCGGCGCACTTCAAGCGGTAAAAACTCGCCGTGCGACGAACCGCCGGTTTTCAGCGACGAACAGCAGCAATTCGCGTCGGAGCCTGCGCCGAACGGCAAACCAACTCGATCCGCTCCTCTTCAAATGCGCATTACCGCGCCGTCTTTAATTCAGTAACACACCGCCTGCCACCCGTGGGCCCGTGGCACTGTAGGCATGAAGGGCTGCGGCCCGCTTGGACGAGCGCGAGGTCGACCTCCGCCACCTGCGCACGCCCGACCGCGCCCAACGCGAGCGCTGCAAGGCCGAGATTTAGCATGAGAGGTAGTTTCATTCGTAAATCAGCACCTCTTCTCGCGGGCGCTCGCAGCTACGCGCGCCAGCGAGGGGCTATTCCCACCTGACGCAGCTCACCTCCGTTCGCTCACGCAAACTTCGCCAGCCGCGCCGCGACGTCCTGCTTGAAGCGGTCGAGATAGGCCTGCGTGTAGTCGGCAATCGAGAGCGTCGCGTCGGCCACCAGCGGCGTCAGATCCATGGCCCACGTGATGCCCTGGAACTGATCGGTCGCGTGCGAGGTGTGGTAGGTCGCGTGCGCGATGCGGCGACCCGCCGTCGCGAGGTCGTAGCGTTTGCCACCCGTGATCTGCGAGTCGAAGACCCCCACCAGCGCCGCTGCGATATTGGGAAACTGACCGGCGTCGAGCACCTGCTTGTCCGTATCCACCATCCAATCGAGGTCGCGCCAGACCTCGCAGCCGAGCACCCGCTTCGGTCGCCGGTCCGCCGGGATTTTTCGCAACGCTGCGATGCTGTGCACCAGCACGCCGATGTGCGTGTCGTGCTTGTCGGCGGGTTGATGCAGGTAAACTACGTCCGCGCCGGCCGCGGAAAAAATCGCGACGAGATCACTCTGGACCGCGGCGTTACCTTTTTCTTTCACCGCGGAACTCGGGTGCGCGAGTTGGAGTTGGATGCTGTAATCGCCGACCATCGCAGCCTTGCGCTGCTCTTGCCGACGAACTTCCTGCATCTGCGCGTCCGTGTATTTTGCATACACACCGGCGCGCGGACTACCGGCGCCGTTGGTCACGACCACGCCGCTAAACCAACGATCGGTCCGAGCGAAGCACTCCGCGATGCCGTGGTAGGCCATGATCTCGATGTCGTCTTGGTGCGCGGCGACGCACAGATGCGAGGTGCGAGCGAGCGCCGCGTCAGGCGTGAGGCTGGCGTCGGGCACGTAGATGTCCGCGGCAGGGTGGGAGAATTTCATGGGGGAAAGGAAAAACGAGCGATGCGATCCGAGGTGGAGCGGCTTGACCTCAAGCCGCTTCGGGAGCCGCGGGAAATAATGGCGCGCTCGGTTGCTCCCAAACCAGCGGCTTAGGGTCAAGCCGCTCCACCTTCAATTTCATTGCCGCAACGCCGGCAAACTCGCTGCGGCCGTCGCCTGGCCGTGGCGCTTGCTATGCTCATCGGGCGTGCGCAACTGGATCGTCGCCGCCAACTCGGGGAACTCCGCCCGCAGCACGGCTTCAGCGCGCGCGTTGATGACTTCGCCGCCCTCGCCGGAGGTCACCCGGCCAAGGATGAGCAGATTTCTAATCGTGTAGAAATTCGCGTAGTGCGCGATCGCGTAGCCGAAGCAGACCCCGATCGATTCGTAGATCGCTCGGGCTCGCGGATCGCCGCTCTTCATCGCCTTCTGCACTTCGATCAATTGCTCCGGCAGCGGCATCGCGCTCGGAAACGCGAAGCCTGCTTTCGCGGCGAGCCGACCGACGCCCTGCTGCGAGAAATACTGCACACCGCATCCTCCGTCGCCCGACCACTCATCGCGCGGCGCATCTTTCCGGTAATCGATCGGCGCGAAGGCCAGCTCGTTCAACCAGGTCGTGATGTTGCCCGTCGGCGTGACGTAGCCCGCGGCCAGACTCGTGCCCATCGCGATGCCGAGCACGGCGTTGTCGTTGATTCCCATGGAGCCGGCGAGCGCAGTGACCTCGCCGTCGTTCGCCACCTCGAACGGCACGCCGCCCCACCGCTCCTGCAATTTGAAAAACATCCGGCGCACGTGCGACTCGAACAACTCGGCCGGCACGCCGCGAAACAGCGACGCCGCCCGCACCTCG
>JANPIT010000834.1:0-3393 GCA_031425115.1 Opitutaceae bacterium
CCGGCGATTTCGTTGCGGGTGAGTCGGTCGGCGAAGAGCGAAATGGTGGACCCGGTTTGCTCGAAGATCGCCCAGAAGATTTCCGCGGCGAAGAAGAAAACCAGGATGGCGGCGATGCGCTTGCTGTCCTGATCGGGCCGAAAGGCGAAGAAGAGAATCGCCGCGATCTGGAGCGCGAACAGGCCGTAGACAATTGCTGGATACGTGTCGCTCGCCTTCATCGCGGCGATCAGGGCGAGCGAACCGAGGGCGACAAGGCCGAGTCTGCCCCATGGGCGTGACTGGCCGGGCTCGAGCGCGGGAGCGTGGCCGACGTGCGCCAGGCGCTGGCGTTGCATGACGTAGACGATCAGACCGAGCGTCATGCCGACGCCGGCAGCGGCGAAGCCCCAGTGCCAGCTCGAGCGCGGGTCCATGCCCCAGGCGGAGAGCTGGGCGCGCCACGAATCGCTTTGCGCGAGGTAGCCAGTCACCAACGGAGCGAGGAACGCGCCGATGTTGATGCCCATGTAGAAAATGGAAAATCCAGCGTCACGGCGCTCATCCGTCGTGCTATAAAGACTGCCGACCATGGTGGAGATGTTCGGCTTGAGGAGGCCGGTGCCGATGGCGACGAAGACCAAGCCGGCGTAGAACATCGCGAGGGAGTCGAACGCCATCGTGAAGTGGCCGGCGGCGATCACGATGCCGCCGACGAGCACGGCGCGGCGGGAGCCGATGAAGTTGTCGGCGATGAAACCGCCGAGGATCGAAAGCAGATACACGCTCATCGTGTAGGTGCCATAGATGGCCGCGGCGTGTTTCGTGTCGAAGCCGAGTCCGCCCTCCGCGGCGGCCTTGGTCATAAAGAGAATCAACAGCGCCCGCATGCCGTAGTAGCTGAAGCGCTCCCACATTTCGGCGAAGAACAGCGTGGTGAGGCCGCCCGGATGACCGCCGATCCCACGGTTGTCGAACGGCACGGAAGGGACCGCGGGGTCAGGCGGGAGGGGCACAGCAGTGGGGGCAGAACTCATGGTTTTTGTGCCGGGAGCTTGCGAACGCACTCGTGCGGGGCAAAGCCGAAATGGTTTGTGGGATACGGGAGGCTAGCGGCGGCAGGCAGGAACCCCTGAGGCGACGGGGAACTCCGCGCTTGCCTCGCGGACCGCGTGCGCTGCTGGTTGACCGTCTGGCATGAAATCGTCCGCCCCTACGGTTCGCTCCATCGCGCGTTCGTTGAATCTCTCTCATACGACGGTGTCCGACGCGTTGCGCGGCAAGGGTCGCGTCGATCCCACCACGGTCGCTCGCGTGGAGAAGGCCGCGCGGGAAGCGGGGTATCGGCGCAATCCGCTCGCGGCGGCGGTGATGTCGGAGCTGCGGCGCTCGCGCGGCGGGACGTTTCGCGGCGTGTTGGCGGCGGTCGACGTGGTGGAGCCGCAGCGGCGGGATCCACACGGGGTGTTTCACCAGGAGCTGCTGCATGGTGGTCGCGAGCGCGCAGTGGAGCTCGGCTTCAAGCTGGAGCAGTTCGTGGTCGATCGCACGGACATGACGGTGACGCGGTTGGACGCGATTCTGCAGACGCGCGGGATTCACGGTGTGCTTGTGCTGCCCTCGTGGTATGCGCCGGATTGGTCGGAGTTGCAGTGGTCGCGCTATGCGGCGGTTTATACCGACTACGTGATCGAGCGTCCGCCGCTCCACTGCATCTGCTGTAATCACTACCGGTCGATGGCGGCGGTGTTGTTGCGGTTGAAAGAGCGTGGCTACCGGCGGCCGGGATTGATCATTGAACGGGGGAGGGATGAGCGGACGCAGAGACGCTTCAGCGCGGCGTTTCGTTCATTTCAGGAAAACGAGCCGGGCATCGAGACCGTGCCGCTGTTGATCGTGGAACGGGAAAAACAGCGGGCTGAATTCGCGACGTGGTTCCGGCAACACCAGCCCGATGTGGTGCTCGGGCACTTCACGGAGGCGATTGATTGGATGGAGTCGCTGGGGGCGCAGGTGCCCGGCACGCACGGTTTCGTGAGTCTCAATCTGCTCTACAAGACGCGGCCGTGTGCGGGGCTCGACCAACAACCGCGCCAGCTGGGAGCGCGGGCGGTGGAATTGTTGATCGCGCAGTTGCAGCGAAATGAGCGTGGCGTGCCGGAGTGGCCGACGACCACGACGATCCCGGCGCGCTGGGTGGAGGGGCCGACGGTGCGAAAGTTAGCCAAAGGATGATCGTGTTTTAGGCGTGCGTCGTCGGGCGAAGCGCGACGTGATGGGATTTTGCTTTTCCCCATGAAACTGACCCTCCCCTTCGTTCGCTTTTTGGTGTTTTCTCTCGCGCTGCTTCCGGCGGTGCCTGCTTTTGCGGCCGACGTGCCGAAAAAAGTTTTGGTTGTCACGGTCACGACAGGTTTCCGTCACGCCTCGATTCCCACCGCGGAAAAGATCCTCGAGCAGATGGCGAAGGACAGCGGGAAATTCACCGTGGAGTTCGTGCGCCAGCCGGACGGCCAGCCGAAAGCGCCGGCTAGGCCGAGGCCGGGTGCGAAAGGCGCGGAGGATCCGGCGCATCAGGAGGCGATGAAGAAATTCGCCGAGGACGAGAAGGCGCACAAAGTCGCGCTGGCCGCGTGGATGCCCAAGGTGGTGGCCGCGCTGCAAAAGCTCAGTGTCGCGAATCTCAAGAATTACGACGCGGTGCTCTTCGCGAGCACGACGGGGGACGATTTGCCGTTGCCGGACAAGCAGGGCTTCATCGATTGGGTGGCGTCAGGCAAGGGCTTCATTGGCGTGCATGCCGCCACGGATACACTCAAGACGTTTGCGCCTTATGTGGCGATGATCGGTGGCGCGTTTCGGACGCATGGTCCGCAGGTGACGGTCGAGTGCATCAACCAGGATGCGACGCACGCGGCGTGCAAATCGTTGCCCGCGCGTTGGACTGTTTTTGATGAGATCTACCAGCTCAAGGATTTCAGCCGCTCCAATGTGCACGGCTTGATCACGCTCGATAAACTCGCCCTCACGGGTGATGCGAATCCGCAGACCGCGGGAGATTATCCGATCGCGTGGAGCCGGATGCAGGGGAAAGGCCGCGTGTTCTACACGTCGCTGGGGCACCGTGAGGACGTGTGGGATCCCACTTACACCGAGAAGGCCGGGCGAAAGAATTCACCAGAAGTTGCGAAACAATTTCAGCAGCACCTGATGGGCGGGATTCTCTGGACGCTGGGCTTGGCCCCGGGCAGCGCGAAACCGTGAGGTAGGGCGGTCGGCGATGGCGGCGGGCGCTGCGGCATCGGGCCGCAGCGACTCTCTATATTGGCCGCGTGCTGCGATCGCCCATTTATTTTGCGAACAGGCGTTGGACCAGCTGGCGCACGACATCTGCGGGCGGCTTCGGCTTGATCG
>JANPIT010000835.1:0-13241 GCA_031425115.1 Opitutaceae bacterium
GGAAAGAAGGCGTCGCCCGAATTTCATTTCTCCGCTTCATGGTTTCCTGGCTTCCTGCTTCAACTACCGAACTCCGATGCCCCTTCACGTTCTCGACCATCCCCTCGCCGCGCACATCATCACGCATCTGCGCGACAAGACCACGAAGCCGGCGACATTTCGGACGCTGGCGTATCAACTGAGCCTGCTGCTCGCGATCGAATCGACCTCGGACATCGAGACGGAGCAAAAACACATCGAGACGCCGCTCGAGTCGATGGAGGGCCGCGTGCTGGCGCATCAGCCGCTGGTCGTGGTGCCGATCCTCCGCGCGGGTCTCGGGATGGTGCAGCCGTTCACTGATATTTTCCCCGATGTCGCCGTGGGCTACGTCGGGCTCGAGCGTGATCACGAGACAGCGAAGCCGCGCAGCTACTACTGCAAGCTGCCGCCGCTCGCCGGGCGTCACGTGTTTGTGGTCGATCCGATGCTGGCGACGGGCGGCTCCGCGGTGCAGGCGCTCACCGTTGTTAAACAGCACGGTGCGACCGATGCGCGGCTCGTCTGTATCGTGTGCTCACCCGAGGGCGTCGCCGAGGTCGAAAAACATCACCCGGGCACGTCCATTCACACCGCAGCTCTCGATCGCGGGCTCTACGCGAAGAAATATATCCTGCCCGGCCTTGGCGATTTCGGCGACCGGCTGTATGGGACGTGAGGTGGAAACTTTTTGGACAGGAAAGACAGGAAGGCGGAGACAGGATTTACAAGTTACGGGCATGGATTACCTGGCCACCCTCCGCTATCAGCCGCCCGCCATTAATTTCGAGGAGCCGTGCTCCCTTTGGAGCGGAAAACGATCAGTGCGTTAGGATCTTCAGCCCGCGGATTTCGCGAAAGTGTTTCACGTTTCGAGTCACCAGCGTTTCGCCGGCCTCGATGGCGGTCGCCGCGATCCACAAATCGTTCTCGCCCGTCGGGAGACCCCGACGTCGCAGGTCCGTGAAAATCGTGGCCGCGCGCCAAGCCACCGCATCGTTGAAAGGAAACACGACGAAACGGTCGCAGAAATCGATCCAGGTCGCGCGCGATGCGAATCCGCGAGCCAGCTCGGCGCGGGTGATCTCGCTCATGCCCGGCACCTCCGCGGGATGTGAAGTGAGCAGTTGGTGGGCTGGGCCCGGGTCACCGCGCTGGAGCTCGCGATGCAGTGCCACAAAAAAGGTCGAGTCGAAGATCACGACTCGTCCCACGGCGACTTCGCCGGCACGGGGCGTCGCTTGCTCGCGACGAGAGCCGCCACCCCGTCTTCGGCCAGGAATCCCTTGCCGTGATATCGGGAAAGCGTTGCGAGCACCGCCCCACAGGTCTTGTGCGTTTTCTCGCGCTGAAACAGGTAAACCCCTTCGGGGGCCGTCACCCTCACGGTCTTCCCGCGCGCTGCGATGGCCCGGATTTCGCGAAACTTGCGGGTGAACTCTCGCGCCGTGGTTGTCATGCCTGACAATTGTCAGGCAAGTGCCGTGAGGTCAAGCCGCGGCTCGCCTCTTGCGTTGTCCAATCACGCTCTTAACGTTCACGCACCCCCATGATTGCTCGACCCCGTCTCGCTGCCGCACTGCTCGGTTGTGCAGTTCTCGTGCTTCCCTTTCGCGCGGCGGAATCTCAAACCGTTCAGCGCTTCGAACACACCATCACCAAAAAAGTAGGTTACGAATACCTGCTCGCCCTTCCGGCGGGCTACGATGCGTCCGCCGGAAAATCCTGGCCGCTCATCGTGTTTCTCCACGGCTCCGGCGAGCGCGGCTCCGATCCTTGGAAGGTTGCCGTGCATGGTCCTCCGAAACTGCTGCGCGGTGACATGCCCGCTCGTGCGCCCGAACCCGGCAAACAGCCACCGCCGCCCGAGACGCCCGGGGCCCGTGCGCAACGCGAGGAATGCGCGAAAATCCTCGCGACGAATTTCATCGTCGCTTCGCCGCAATGCCCGGCCGGCACGTCGTGGGACGACGACGGCGTGCTGGCGCTCGTCGACGAGATCTCAGCGAAGCATCGCGTTGACGTGAAACGCATTTACCTCACCGGCCTCAGCCTGGGCGGTTATGGCGCGTGGAGTGTCGGCATAAAATATCCCGAGCGCTTCGCCGCCATCGTGCCCGTCTGTGGCGGCGGATCTGCCACGGATATTCGGCGCGGGCTGCGCGAAAAGAAAACGGCACTCGTCAGCTTGGCGGTCTGGGCATTTCACGGCGCAAAGGATCCGTCCGTCCCAGTCGAGGAGTCCGAAACGATGGTAGCCGCTTTGAAGAAAGCCGGCGTCACCGACGTGCAGCTCACCATTTACCCGGAAGCGAAGCACGATTCGTGGACGGAGACCTACGCCAACCCCGAGCTTTATACCTGGCTGTTGAAACACGAGCGGGTGCCCGAGGGAGCGACGCGGAAGGGCGGCGCCGGCGCAGTCCCAGCCGATAAGCGGTCCGCCCGGCCATAGGCCAACGCGGCGGGCGCATCCGCTTTGTCCGCACCCGCGCATCCGGAGTTTCCCGGATAGTGTTTACCGCAGTAGCCGGGTGCGGCGGCGCTTGGCCGCGCCTCCGCGCGGGGTAACTTGGGTCGAGCAGCACGCTGCCCCGATCCATGATCTTGCACGACTCCCCCGCTTCCACGTCCGGCCTCCGGGCGGTGTCCAACCCCGGCGGTTACGACTACCTCCTCTCGCTGCCCGCCCCTACGCCGGGCGCTACTCGCTGGCCGCTCATCGTTTTTCTCCACGGCTCCGCGTCCCGCGGGAGCGAACTCGCGGCGGTGTGCACTCACGGGTTGCCGCGTCTGGTCAGCGGAGCCGGCGAGTTGAGCGAAGCCGAGGCGAGCATCGGAGCTGAACTGGCGGCGAACTTTGCCATCGTCGCGCCGCAGTGTCCGAAGTTCGAGGTCTGGGAGGATGGCGCGCTGATGGCGCTCCTCGACGACATCACGAGCGAGCAGCCCGTCGATGCGCGACGGGTTTATCTCACGGGCTTGAGCATGGGCGGCTTCGGCACGTGGTCGGTTGGCGTCCGACATCCGCAACGCTTCGCGGCCCTCGCGCCGATCTGCGGGGGCGGTCGCATGGCCGATATCGCGGCGGCGGCCCGCTCTCAGCCGCTCGCGTTGCAGCGCCTCGGCGTGTGGGCATTTCACGGCGCCAAAGATGTCGCGGTCCCGCTCGATGAATCGCAGCGTATGATCGCCGGTCTACAGGATGCGGGCGTGCGCGACGTGCGGCTCACCGTGTATCCGGATGCCGGGCACGACGCGTGGAGTGCGACCTACGCGAACCCTGCGCTCTACGCGTGGCTGTTGCGGCATGCGCGCTAGGTGGACTCGTGCCAGAGGGTCTCTTCGAGGGTGAGAGGGGGCTTAATGCCCCGACGAGTCGCGGAGCAGACCCATTCCCACCCTTGCCGGAATCGCCGTTGACTCCCTGCGCAGCCGCTCATGCGGTAGCGCATGCCCCCTCCGGAGCCCAGCCCGGGTCCCGCGTCCGCGTTTGCCACCACGCAATGGACGCTGGTGTTGCACGCGGGACGTCCTGACTCCCCGGACGCCGCGCGTGCCCTGGCCGCGCTGTGCACCAGTTACTGGTATCCGCTTTATGCATTCGTGCGCCGGCAGGGGAAGAGTGCGCATGATGCGCAGGACCTCACGCAGGAATTTTTCGCGCGGCTGCTGGAGAAAAATTACCTGGCACAGGTGTCGCGCGAGAAAGGTCGCTTCCGTTCCTTCCTGCTCGCGGCGCTGAAGAATTTCCTGGCCAACGAGTGGGACAAGGTCCGCGCGCAGAAGCGCGGCGGCGACCGCACGTTTGTCCCGCTCGATGCGACGGCGGCGGAGTCGCGCTACGCGATCGAGCCGGTCGATGCGCTTTCTGCCGACAAGATCTTCGAGCGCCGCTGGGCGCTCACGCTGCTCGATCGCGCGATTGAACAGCTTCGCGCGGAATACGTGAAGGCCGGGCGCGGGCCGCTCTTCGACGAGTTGAAAGGCTGCCTGACGGGTGATGGTAGCACCACGTCGTATGCGGAGCTCGCGACGCGACTCGCGACCACCGAGGGCGCGATCAAGGTGGCGGTGCACCGGCTGCGGCAGCGCTATCGCGAGGTGCTGCGGGCGGAAGTGGCCAACACCGTGGCGCAGCCCGGCGACGTCGACGATGAGCTGAGGCAGCTCTTCGCCGCGCTCTCGGCTTGAGGCGGCGGGGGTGAATCGGAATTTCGCCCGTAACTTTCCGACGCCCTTTCTTCTGTAGCAGGTGAAAGCCATGAATGCCCCTACCTGCCCCACGTGTGGAAACCCGCTGCCTGCGCGGGAGCTTCGCGGACTTTGTCCGCAGTGTCTGCTCGGTAAAGCGATCGACGCGCCGAGCCCCAGCATCGACGCACATAGCGCCGGCCGCGGCACCCCGAGTGCCGCCGCTTCCCCGGCCTCCCCCGCCGTGCGACTGCCCTACTTCGGCGACTACGAGCTGATCGACGAGATCGCCCGCGGCGGGATGGGCGTGGTCTACCGCGCGCGGCAGGTGAGCCTGAACCGGATCGTCGCGGTGAAGATGATCCTCTCGGGCCAGCTCGCCGGCGAAGCAGAGGTGAAACGTTTCCGCGTCGAAGCCGAAGCCGCCGCGAATTTGCAGCATCCGCACATCGTCGCGATCCACGAGATCGGTGAGCATGAGGGGCGGCATTATTTCTCGATGGATTTCATCGAGGGGAAAAACCTCGCGGAGCACGCCCACGCGCAACCGCTCGGCGTGCGCGAGACGGCGCTGCTCGTAAAGCAGCTCGCGGACGCCGTGCACTACGCGCACCAGCGCGGCACACTCCACCGGGATCTCAAACCGCAGAACGTGCTGATCGACGCGCAGGGCCAGCCGCACATCACGGACTTCGGTCTCGCGAAACGCTGGGATGCGGCCGAACCAGCCAGCGCCGCCTCAGCCAGCGATCTCACGCACACCGGAGCGATCATGGGTAGTCCGAGCTACATGGCGCCGGAGCAAGCAGCCGCGCGGCCCGGCGAGATCGGGCCGGCGACCGATGTCTACTCGCTCGGCGCGATCCTTTACCAGTTGCTCACGGGTCAGCCGCCGCACCGCGGTGGCACGGCGCTCGAGACGATCCAGCTCGTGATCGGCGCGGAGCCGAGCGCGCCGCGGCGGTTGCGGGCCGAGATTCCGCCTGACCTGGAAACTATCTGCCTGAAGTGCCTCGAGAAACGGCCCGAGCGGCGCTATGCGACGGCGAGGCAGCTCGCGGAGGAGTTGGAACGGTTTCTCAACCACGAGCCGATTCTCGCGCGGCCGGTCAGTCCCGTGCGCAAGGTGTGGAGCTGGACCATCCGGCATCCGTGGATCATCGCGGTCGGCGCAGCCGGGCTGCTCGCGTTGTCGACCGGAGCGGCGTTCAACCTTTGGCAGCGTTTTCGCTTCGAGCACCGGCAGGGATTGGTTTTCCGGGCGCAACAACTCGCGCGCACGATGCCCGCCGAGATCACGGCCCGCGCCGCGCCGTATGAGGAGGGAATGAAGCTGCTGCGCGCCGCGGCGGAGATGGAGCACAATGCCGATGTGTTGCGAGCCGCGCTCGACCTGATGGCGCGCGGGGGCCGGCCCGCGCGGCGGATCCCGCACGAGCACGGCGGCGGGGTTGAGTCGCTCGCCGCTGCGGCGCTCAGTGTGGATGGCACCCGGGTCGCGGCGGCCTTCAAGGACGGATACGTCGAAGTTTTCGATACCGGCAGTGGTCGATCGGTTTTTAAATCGCCCCGGCTTGAATTCGCGCAACCGCGGCTCGCATCCGGCGGCGCGAACCACCCAAGCCTCGCGCTAAGCGATGCCAGCGCGGCGGACGGCACCGTGCGCTGGTGGCGCACGCTCGCGGACCCCGCGCCGCTGGTTCTCCAGGCGCACGGCGGGTTCGTGACCGCGCTTGCCTTTTCGCCCGACGGTCGGTTCCTCGCGACGGGCGGCCAGGTGAGTGCCGAAGCCGGCGTTGCGTCCGAGATTCGAATTTGGGAAGCGGCTTCCGGCCGGCTCGTGCAGACGATCGCATCTTTCGCGCACACGCTCGCGCCGCTGAAACATTTCCAAGCGCGCAAACGGTATTTGGGCGTCAAGAACCACATCGTGCGGCTGAGCTTCGGCGCTGACGGTCGTTCGCTATATGCCCAGAACGATTTCAACGCACTGGAACGCCTGCGGCTCGACGAGCGTCCCGCCGCGGTCGTCGATGCGACCGAAATCCGTCTCGCTCCACCGCTGCCCGCCGCATGGTCGGGAAATTCCCCGGTGGTCGTGCGCTGGGTGCAGTGGGCCAACTATCAGGTTTGGGACCTCCCGGATTCCACCTTGGCCGCGCATCGGGCGTGGGTGAACGAGGTGCGGAACTATGCGCGGTGGGTCACGTCCGATGACCGGTTTGCGACCGCGGCATTTCTCGTATCCGATACGCGAGCACGCGGGCTGCCGCCGGTGCCGATGCCGGGCAAGCCCCTGGGCCTCGGGCCGGACGGCGCCTGGCTGACACACGAGCCGGTCGGAGCGGCGTTGGAGCTCTGGCAACCGCAACAAGTCCTGGCCGAATGGAAACGCCTTGGGCTGTGGGAAACGCTAACCGCGCCGTTGGTCCCGACCTCGCGCATCGAGCGGGAACTCCAGCCCATGGGGGCTTCCTTTCTCTGCATGCTGTTTGCCATGGTGGTGGCGGCGCTCGAATCACGCCTTTCGATGCGGCGAGCGCTTGGGCTCGACGTGAAACGGCTGCATGTTGTGAGCACGCTGATTCTCGGCGCGCTGGTGCTTGTCGCTGGTTTGGTGGTCACCGTCCATCTCGTCACTTTGTTTGCGTGGGATCGGCTCAGCGGCACCGCGGCGGGTTACGTGAGCCTCGGCGGAGCGCTGTTTGCGACGTGCTGGGGACTGTCGGCGGTCGTGCGGGCGGGGCAGGAGTATCACGCTTCCCTGATCGGTCAGCGCGGCGGAGCCTACCGGACCTCGCGGCTGCTCTGGTTCGGATTCTTTTTAGCCGGGCTGGTCATCCTGCGGGGAGTCTTCGAAAGCGCGATGGCGCGCGCCAAATACGTGCCGATCGCGTCCGCCGAGCAGCAATCGGCCTACGACGCCGCGCAGCTTGCGTGGGCGGCAGGGCTGGCGGGGAGTGTGGCCGTCGGATGCCTGGCCGTGATCGGCACCGTGCTGCTGGCTCGGCGCGCGGCGGGGGTGCGGCGCTGGATCCTGGGGATCTGGGGGGCGCTTTACTTGCTGTGGCTAGTGGGGAGCGGCTTGCTTTGGCACGACGGCTCGACCCTCGAAGTGGTGATCGGAGGGTTTGGCCTCGGGAGTTTGCTGGCCGTCATGGTTGTCCCGTTTGTGCACGAATTCATCGACTGCGATCTGGAGGCGCGGGAACGGAAAATTATCGCCGCGCGGCAAAAAAGAATGAGCGAGGGCGTAACCTTCTTCCGGCGATTCTTAAGTAGGGAGTGAAGCCAGATACCGCCCGATGCGGTGCGAGGCCTCAAACAAACCAGAAAACAAAAACGTTCGTCCCCCTCCCTCCCATGAAAAGCCTCGTCATCACCCTCGCCTCCGCCGCCCTCCTCTCCGCTGGTGTTCTCGCCGCCGGCCAGTCGCTCAACGCCGCCAGTGCCGGCATGATTCTCTTCGCCGCGAGCGTCGTGAGCTTCGCCTTTGCCGATTACTCGCGCCGTCCGCGGCTCGCGCTGCGGCCGATCGCGAGCCCCGCGCCCCGCGCGGTTCCTCCGGTCGCGGCTACGGCTCGGATGACCGACTATGCCGCGACAATCGGTTTCAACACGATCGCGGCCTGAGCGGCCTCCTGCACCGCCGCCCCGATCGCTTCACCTCTTCCCGTTTCCCGCGCCCGACCGATACCGCCGCAGCGCCCCGGTTTTCCTTCAAGCCGCGCGAGTTCGCCCGCGCCAATCCGCTGCCCGGCGAGGAGTCGCGCGATCCGCAGAACGACGTCCTCGAAGTCCTTCGCCGCGTGCGCGAATGCGAGCGCGCCGCCGGGCTCGAAGCCTTCGCGACTCTCGAGCACCGCCGCAGCCGTCGCCGCCGTGACTACTGGCTTCTGCTCATCGCGGGAAACCTGACGCTGCTCGCGCTCTTCTGCGGCTACATCATGCTCGGCGTGGCGGCGCATCCGTGGATGCACGCTATGCCGGATCAATTCCTGCCGATCCTCGAGCGTTTCTTCTTCCACAG
Source organism: Opitutaceae bacterium (assembly GCA_031425115.1). Taxonomy (GTDB): domain Bacteria; phylum Verrucomicrobiota; class Verrucomicrobiia; order Opitutales; family Opitutaceae; genus ER46. Next base: position 8,243 of record JANPIT010000835.1, read on the forward strand.
TCCGCTGCTGGCCATGCCGTCCGTCTGCATGGCGTTTTATTCGGTCGGCCTGACCTGGCTGATGTTTGGCGTGATGAACGATTACTGACCCGACCCACCATGTCCTCCCCCACCCAACCCTGCCCCACCTGCGGATCGCCGCTCGCAGCGGATGCGCCGCGCGGGCTGTGCCCCGCCTGCCTGTTGAAGCATGCGCTCGCGGCCAGCTCCTCCCCAAACGCGGCGGAGGCCGCGATGACACCGAGTTTTGAAGTCGGGTCCAACTTTGCCGCCAGGAGCGGGACCACGTCCGCCGCTTCCCCGGTGCGGCTGCACTACTTCGGCGACTACGAGCTGATCGACGAGATCGCGCGTGGCGGCATGGGTATCGTCTACCGCGCGCGACAGCTGAGTCTGAACCGGATCGTCGCCGTGAAAATGATTCTCTCGGGACAGCTCGCCGGCGAGGCGGAGGTGAAACGATTCCGCTTGGAAGCGGAGGCGGCGGCGAACCTCCAGCACCCGCACATCGTCGCGATTCACGAAATCGGCGAGCATGAAGGTCGGCACTATTTCTCGATGGACTTCATCGAGGGCAAAAACCTCGCCGAACATGCGCAGGCTAATCCGCTCTCGGCCCGCGAGACGGCCCAACTCGTCAAGCAACTCGCCGAGGCCGTGCACTACGCGCACCAGCGCGGCACGCTGCACCGGGATCTGAAACCGCAGAACGTGCTGATCGACGCGCAGGGTCAGCCGCGCATCACCGACTTCGGGCTCGCGAAACGGTGGGATGCGGCGAATCCCGCGAGCGCGGCGGCGGCGAGCGAGCTCACGCACACGGGCGCGATCATGGGCAGCCCAAGCTACATGGCCCCCGAACAGGCCGCGGCCCGAATGGGCGAAATCGGGCCGGCGACCGATGTGTATTCGCTCGGCGCAATTTTTTATCAGCTCCTCACCGGCCAACCGCCGCATCGCGGCGCGACCGCGCTCGAAACCGTGACCAAGGTAATCGCCGAGGTGCCGACTGCTCCGCGAAAACTGACACCCCAAGTGCCGCCGGACCTTGAGACGATTTGCCTGAAGTGCCTCGAGAAGAATCCCGCCCAACGCTACGCCAACGCCCGCCACCTCGCCGAAGAGCTCGAACGTTTTCTCGCCGGTGAGCCCATCCTCGCCAAGCCCGCGGGCGCGTCGCGCAAACTGTGGAGTTGGGCGCTGCGGCACCCGTGGGCGATCAGCGGCGCGGCGTCGCTGGTGATTTTCGGGCTGGGATTCTGCACCTACGGCCTCTGGCAGAAAACCCAGTATCAGGCGTGGCTGGCTGCGCATACGGGTGAGTTCCCCTTCCAGTATTGGCCGGGCCTCCTCAAACAGGAACTGCCGGGCCGCATCATGCTGACGATCCTCGGCGTGTGGCTCTGCACCATGGGCTGCATCTTGGATTTTGAGCTCCGCCGCGCGGCCCGCGCCTCGTTCACGAACGCGCGCCTGAGCAGTTACGTTGTCAGCATCCTGACCATGACTGGCACGTGTCTCTTCGTGACCGCCAAGGTGGTGAAAATCGGCGTGTGGTCCGATGCGCCGCTTGCCGTCATGTGCCTGTTCGTGGGCGTTCTCCAACCCATTTTGTGGGGCTGCCTCCAAATCCTTTGGCAAGTCCTGCGCGTGCTGCAGCAGAACCATTCCGGCATGGAGCCGGAGCCCGATTTTCTGTCGATGAAACCGGTCGCGCTGCTCAAATTGGAAGGGCCTTTCTCCTATCGCGGGGCAATCCGCGCGCACCTCTCTTCCACCCGGTCGCGGATCCGAGCGGGGCGGCCACGGGCGCTCGCGCTGGTGGGCCCGCTGCTGATTGCGCTCGTCGCGCTCACGATCATGTCGCTCGCGGCCGCGCCGCGGGAAAGGCCGATGTGGGTCATCGGTGCATTCGTCACAGTCGTGTTCGTTCACTTCCTCGCCGCTGCAATCAATCCTCACTGGATCGTCCAGCCATCGGCGTTCGCGCTGCTCACGCCCAACGCCGCTCGCTTCCGCTACGCGATGCCCGTGGTGACGATTGGCGCGATGTTTGCCATGATTCTCGCGCTGCCCCACCCACCGAGCCTCCATGCGGCGATCGGGGTGGGGCTGGCGACCGGATGCGGCCTCGTCCTCTGGCAGCGCCGGAATCTGCGCCACACCGCCAGCGCGTGACGATCTCGAACCGGCGGTTTCCGCTGTTTACTTCGCCGCCGGCTTTTCGCGCTTCGCCACGATGTCGTAGGCGGCAATGTCGCCGACTTTGCGGTGCAGCTTGAGTTCGTCGCCGGCGAGTTTGCCGTCGGGGCCGGCTTTGAGCTCGAAAACTTATTTCTGCTGACGGACCTGGCTTTCGAATTCGGCGCGCCACTTGCCGTCGATTTCAGCGGCGGACGGTGTTGGCAGCCTTGACGCCTGCTACTTGGTCGCGAGTTGGGCTTGGAGCGCGGCGGCGCGCTCGCGCAGCGCATCGCCGTCGGCGATTCGGGTGCCAAGCTCGACGAGTGCCGCGGCCTCGTCGCGGAAGCCGTTGCGCAGGTGCAGCTCTGCCGTGCGCAGGACGAGCGCCGGGCGCCGCGGGAAAAGTCGCACCCCCTCGTCCAGCACCGCCAGGTGACCGCGCGTCGGCGTGGCTGCGCTGGCAGCCCACGTGTCACCGATCACCTCGTAAACCTCGGGCAGCGGCGGTCGGCCGGCGCGCGCGGCGAAGAGCGGCGTCAGCACCGCGGCAGTCTGGTTGACGCTGAGCCGGCCGTCTTTGGCCTCGGGTTGAGCGCGTGCCTGGGCGAGGCGGAGCCGCCCCAGTTCGTAGTTGGCGCGCGGGCGCTCCAAACCGATGGCGGCGGCCGTTTCGAGAAACTCCTGCGCGGCGGCGGGATTGCCGGCGTCGACTTCGCACAGGCCGAGCGCGGCGAGCAGCCGAGGATCGCGATCGTCGCGATCGTATGCGCGCCTGAGGGTGCGCCGGGCTTGCTCCAGGTATTTCGGTGCCAGCTCGGGAAACATTTTTTTCACGTAGGCGATCTCGAGCCGCTCCCAGTCGCCTTTGATGCGTGCGATTTGTCCCTCGGTCGCGGGGCGCAGCGCCAGCGCGGGGAGCTTGGCGAGTTTCGCGGGCCGGAAGACCACAGCATCGCGCACGGCGGTGGGCAGAAAGGCCGTCAATGCCGCCTGCGCGGTCGTGTAATCGAGGCCGAAACACTGCTGGAAGAGTGCCTCCGAATGGCCTTCGAGCGTGGCACGCTCGATGAATTGGTGGAAGGCGGCCTTGCGCGCACCGCCGGCGGGATCGAGGCCCCAGCGCACGAAGAGTTCGGCCGACGCTTGCCAGAGGGCGAGCGGTTCAAAGTCTGCCGCGGGATCGCGCGGTGGCATGCGGTAGGCGAAAAGGTCTTCGAGCGGGAGCGGGCGGGGGGCGGTGCCAGGAGTTTTCTTCGCCGTGGCCGTGTGGGCCGCTGAAATCCACGCGAGCGGAGCCAGGTCCAGGCGGTTGCCGGCGTATTTGATGTCCTCATACGTGGCAAGAAACCCCTGGATGAACCACGCGGGCAGCGTGGGCAGGCGACCCTTGACCAGATAGGCGATGTAACTGGAGGTGAGCCCGAGGGTGCTGGCCTCGAAGTCCTCGCGGCGCGTGATCATGAAGACCGTCATGGCGTCGCGATCCCACAACCGCATGTTGGGGAGGAAGCGCGTGGGGCGGGGCGGGACTTGGGCGCGGACGCTTCGGAAATTATTTTGCAGCTCGAATTCGGGTGCGGGCGGAGCGGTCGTGTCGCGAAGGAGCCCCGATATCACTTCTTTGGAAGCGGCCGGGGTCAGCTCCTCGTCGTAGAGAATGAGAGTTTTGGGCAGCGTAAACTCGAGTCGAAGCGAGCGCGGGAGAATCTCGTTGAGCAGTTGGTAGAGGGCGAAGTGCACCTCGAGCACGCGGCGAGTCGTGGCGTCGTTGCAGCGCGCGAGAATCTCGTAGCCCATCGACTCGGTGTAACGCCACGGCGGTCCTTTCGCTGCTTCCTCGACCAAAAACGGCGGCAGCGCGACGGCCTGCTCGTCGGCGGCTGGCAACGCGACCCCCGCCGGGAGCAGCGCAAAAAGAGCCCCCGCCATCGCGCGAAAGGTGGCCATGGCGGGGGCAAACTAAACGGAGCGGGCGCGAGCCCGTCTACCTACTATTTCCCGGCGGCGAACTCTTTGTAGTGCTCGGCGACTTTGCCGGCTTTCTCGTCGCCTTGGTGGAAGTAGAAGCGCCAGCGAAACGTCTGCTTGCCGCCCGCAGGGATGGTGAGGTCGCCGGCCTTCGCATCGCTCAGCTTTTCGAAATCGTGTTTGCCGAAGGGATTCGCGGCGAAGAGCGCGTAGGAGCGCACGTGCCACCACGTCGGGTGCCGGGGATTCGACGGGTGGTCGAAGATCGCGATGCCGTAGACCTTGCCGTCCTTCGGCGCATTGTAATCGACCCACGTCGAGCGCTTGCCCCACGTATCATCATTCTTGATGCCCTCGGCATTGATGATGGTGCCCTTGCCCTCGTGTTTGTGCTTCTGCTTGTTCACGGAATAGCTGTGCGGCGGCGTCATCCAGAGGGGCACGCGGATGGCCATGGAGCCTTCCTTGGTGTCGCCAAAAACCACCGGTTTGTCGGCGGGCGCCTTCAGCGTCACCTCGTAGTCGAGGAAGCGCGCGTCGGCGGTGCCGCGGACGCGAATCGTCGTCTCATCGGTGAGATGCACCGAGCCATCTGGACCCACCCATTTGTTGCGGGAGCGAATCTCGCCGACGCCGCCCTTGATCGAATGCTCGACCGCTTCGCTGACGATCTTGCCCTGCCGTTTTTGGTCGGGCTTCGCGAGTTCACTCTCCGCCCAGAAATCCAAACCGTTGACGGCGCCGTGCGTGAACCACAGGGAACGGTGATGCGGGTGATCCTCCACCTCGCCGGCGACGCCCTTCTTCATCGGGAAGTGGCGCATCAGTTCGGTGCCGTCCGCCGCGA
>JANPIT010000836.1:0-2559 GCA_031425115.1 Opitutaceae bacterium
CTGAAAGTGGCGGATTTTGGCGTGGCGCGCAGTCTCGCCGATTCGATCACGCGCGTCAGCATGATGTCGGCGGGCACGCTGGTATATATGAGCCCGCAGCAGGCGATGGGGGAGGAGCCGTCGCCCGCGGATGATATCTACGCCGTGGGGGCGACGCTGTATGAGTTGCTCACGGGCAAGCCGCCTTTTCATACGGGCGACGTGCGGGTGCAGTTGTTTCAGCGGAAGCCCGATAGGATGTCCGCCCGGCGGCGGAAATTGGGCATCGTCGGCGGAGCAGAGATTCCAGTCGAATGGGAGGAAACGATTGCGGCGTGCATCGCCAAAGATTCGGGCGAGCGCCCGGTGTCGGCGGGAGATGTCGCGCGCAGACTGAGTGTGGCGGATCGAGTGCGGCGCTGGAAACGGTTTCGTCGGCCCACGCGACGCGAGGGGCTGCTCGCACTGGTTGCCATCGCACTGCTCGGGTGGAACGCGTTGTCCCCAACGCGTCTTTCCGAAGTCAAAATCTCGCCGCCCACTACCCAAGGCTTCCCCAGTGATGCGACGCGCGCCCTGCTCGCGTGGAATTTCGATGCCGATGGCCTCGATGCTTCCGGCCGTGGGTTGCACGCGACGGGTGTTTCGAGCGCGGAGCCCACGTTGGATCGTCATGGCCGGATCGATCGCGCGCTCCGCTTTCACGGCAGCGCTGCGGTCGAGTCGGCCGGCTCGCCCTTGCTGAATTGGGCGGGCAACGAGCCGTTTACAATTTCAATCTGGCTGCAACCCGACGCCCTGCGCGCGCAGGGCAACCACATCATGGGCAACATCCCGACCCAGGTCGGCGACCACCAGTGGCATCTCTCCCTGCTTGAGCGCGGGCATCCCCGCTTCCACGTGGGCCGGTTGCAAGAAGAGGGTGCGGTCTATGCCGATGGAGCGACGCCGCTGCGCGCCGGCGAGTGGGCGCACGTCGCGGGGGTGAGCGATGGGCGAACGATCACGGTTTTTCTCAATGGCGTCGCGATCGGAGAATCGGTGCTCACGCCGCGTGCGATCGGCCGGCGTCCGGAATCGGCGGTGCTGCGGTTGGGCACGGCGAGCGTGTATGCGCAATGGGCGTATTCAGGCGCCATGGACGAGCTGCGGATCTGGCGTCGTGCGCTGGGTCGGCAGGAGATTGCGGCGCTCGCCAGCCCTGAGGCGCCGCCGCGGTTGATGATGACGGGCGGGAACTACAGCGAGAAAGATGATTTGCCGGCGGCCATCGCGCGCGAATTCGGAGCCGACGCGGCCTTGGCGGACTGGGACGAGATTGCGCGCTGGTATGCGCATGATGTCGGGACATTCTGCGACGAAATCGGGCTGTTGACGGCAGAAGGGAGCTGTTTGGTGCAGCGCGCGGGGAAGCGTATTTGGGAGGAGCCGCGTCACTATATGATTGGCCGCTGGAATGGCACCAAGCCGGCCTACTACCTCGCACACGAGGAATTGGGCGGCTTCACGCTGGCGCTTGGATCGTGGTATGGACTTCAGATGCGCGCGTTGGCGCGACTTCCGTTTGCGACGCCCCGATCCGAGTCATTATCGGCGGGGGCGGACGGCACTGTGGAGTGGAAGGCTCCGCAAGGGGGAAGGGCTTTGGCCCTGGCAGTGTCGTGGCGGGCGACATTGAGCCGCGGTAGCCCGCCAGTGCGTTGCGAGTTGCGCTTGCACGATGGCGGGACGCTCGTCGCGACGTTGGCTCCAATGTCCGGCGACAAGCTGGCCCTGCAGTTGGGGGACGCGAAAGAGCCGGCGGTGTCTCGTCAGTTCGCCGCGGGTTGGGGTGACTACCGGATCACCGTCGTGGCACGCGACGGCATGATTCGTTTCCGCGCCATCAACGCGATGGGCGGAGCGTTGCTGGTTCAAGAAGAGGTGCGACTGCCGACGCTGCGGACGGGGGATATCGGAGAGCTAGTGCTGGCTGGAGTGAGCCGGGCGGACTTGATCGTGGAATAATGGCTGGGCGCTCTTTTGGGGCTTTGCGCAATCCGATTTGGAAATCAGGAACTCAGGAAGAGTCCAATGGCCTCGAGAAATTATCGCCCAATTGTTGATTCTTCCTGATTTCCGGACACTCGCGATTGGTTCGGCTACCGTTTGCGATTTAAAGAGGGCAGTTGAAACGCGGAGACCGCGAAGCGAAGCAGCCAACTTTATATTCGGTGCCAAAGGCACTCATCGAGTGAGTGACGGAAACCTCCGCAAAGCGGTTCTTCCTCCGCGCTCTCCGCGCCCTTCGCGTTTCAAGTCCGTTTCGTGATGCAGAGGTTGCCTCTCAGAGGGCGGAAGAGGCTCGATTCGAGAGCGAACCAACCCCGAGCGCACCTCACGGGATGGTCACAGGATGCTCGGGTGCCTCCAAGGGTTGTCTCGTAGGGCGCAACCGCAGGCCATTGAATGTGGAAAGCAGGAAACAAACCGGTAACGAACGAGAAGACAGTGATTTTTTCCTGATGGTTTCCTGCTTTCCACATTTTTATTCCTATGGCTCGGTAAAACATGGTTTCTTGCTCCCTCGATCCTTATGGC
>JANPIT010000837.1:0-8948 GCA_031425115.1 Opitutaceae bacterium
CGTATCAACTGCGTGGTGACGCGGCGAGATCGGTGCCGCGCAGCTCGCGCGCGCTGCGTTTCACCTGACTCCACCGCCAGGTGTCCATCTCCGGCCATGAGCCGACGCTGAGGCAGACCGCGATCTCGTCGCCCACCGCAAAGTCCATCCGCTCGGTGCGCAGGATGCGGAAGCCCCAATGCGGCGCGCGCCCAGGATCGAGCGGGCTGGAGCCGAGGCACAGGTCGTCGTCGATTCGCGCGCGGAAGAAGATGGCGTAGCCGTCGAGCCGACCGGCGTTCACGATCGTGCGCGTGAAGCGCAGCTCGTGCGGCATGTCGGCCTCGTTGATCGTATGGAGATCGATCGTCAGGGCCGGTTCGGCCTCGGTGAGGAAGTGCTGGATGAACGTGGGATCGCTGCTCACGCCGCGGTAATAGGACGGCTCTTGCGGACGGTGGCGCTCGAGCGACGAGTAATCGTGGCCGTGCACATCGAGTTCCCAGATGAAGGGGACGTGGCGGTGATCGTGAATTTTGATGGGCTCGCAGTAGAACTCGAAAACGCTCGGAAGGATGAGACCGCCGGGCTTGAGCAGGCGGTCGCGGAGGTCGGTGACGTTGGCCACCATGGACTCATCAAAGAGCACGTCGCCCATCTGCTCGTGCATGATCACGTCCACTTGCTCGTCGAGTTTGAAGGCGGTGCTGTGCGTGGCGATGAACTCGACGTTCTCCACGTGGTTATCGACGGCGAGCGCACGGGCGTGTTCGAGAATCTCCGAGTGATCGATCGCGTAGACCTTGGCCGCGCCCCGCCGCGCGGCAAACGCGGCGAGGATGCCTGTGCCCGTGCCGAGATCGATCACGCGATCGCCCGGCTGGACATGCCGCATAATCCCGGCGTGGTAGAAATTCATGCGCGGCTTGTCCGCGAGCATGCGTTCCTGCTCGTGGAAGTTCGCGAAGTAGCGCTCGTTGAAATCGCGGTAGCGTTGATCGGCGGTGCGCGTATCCGTGGGATAAATCCAGGCGGAGAGCCGGGGGCGGGCCGCGATCCATTCACCGGCACGGGCCAGCAGCCGACGAACGGCGGAAAAACCACGGGCACTGAGGCGCTGCAGAGTGAGGAAAGGCATTCGAACCGCGACAGGTGACTCGCGGGTTGGACACCGTGCCGAACGGATCGAGTAAGCGCAACCTTTGCGGTGAGAGGTGGCCGGAGGAGAAGTGGCGGGCCCGCGGCCGCGCAGAGCTGGCATTGGATGATCGACCCTATCAGGGTGCGCGAGATGCGAAATTTTATCCGGGCAATTTCCACAATACTCGCCGGGGTGCTCGCGGGCAGCGCAGTGTGCGCAGCGGAAGTGACAGGCTCCAGCGAGGCGGCGTTGGCCGCGATTCGCGCGCAAGTCGCGGAGGTTCGGCAGAAACTGGGCGCTCGGGCGGGCGTGCCGGAGGAGCCGGATAAATACACCGCGATTCCGAAAAATGCGCGATGGCTCACGCCGGCGGAGGCGCAGGGGGCTTTCGCGAAAAGGATTCCTACACTGGAAGCGGTGCGGTGGTGGAAAGTCGGGCTGGATCCGACGAAGCTGACGCACCCACTGCGGGAACCGGCCGAGGTGATTTCCGGCGCGGTCGCGGCGGTGCAGGCACAACTCGATGGGGCCGGGCGCGGACTGGAGCTGGCCCGGGAAGCCGCCGTTTTCCTGCAGTGGGCGCAGACGGAGGCGGGAGCCGGCGTGTTTCCGTTTCCGGCCGCGCGCGAGGTAAAGGGCGCGCGCGCCTTCACGGCAGCGGAGGGTTTTTTCATTAAGGCGGAGCGGGCCGGGCGGCTGCACGAGGTGATTCGTCGCGGCTGGTGTTTCGAGGATGGTGGAGACGGCGGGCTGCAATTCGACAACGGCGAGGCCGGGCTCGCGATGTTTGACTTGCACGCGCTCACGAAGGAACCGGCGCACCTCGAGTCGGCGCGGCAGGCGGCGGACTGGGCGGCGTCGCGATCGCTGTCCAGGAATTGGAACTACAACAGCTTCAGCGTGGCGCTGCTGGCGAGGGCGTTCGCGGTCACGGGGGAAACGCGGTATCTCGCCGCGGCCACGCACAAAGCGCGCGTGGGTGTGATCCCGGGTCAGCTGGTCGATGGGCCCCGCGCCGGACGCTGGCTGGATCCGCACAACGCGAAACCGACCTATCATTACATCATGATGCGCGCGTTGACGGAGCTCGTGGCGGTGTTGCCCGCGGGGGATTCGGCGCGAGTAGAGGTGGTCGGCGCCCTGCGGCTGGGCCTGCGCGCACGCAACGTCGACCTACTCGGCCCTGGCGCGGCTAATAAAGATATGGCGATGGAGGCGTTGCTACGGGTGCACGAGGTATTCGGGCGCGATGCCGCGTTTCTGCGCGACACGCACACCACCGCAGCGCTCGATGCGCTGGGTCGTTTGGTGTCCGACCAATATCGTCGCGGCGGCCAGCCGCTCGGGCCCCGATCATGGGGACTATTTCTGGCGCATGCGAAGGCGCGCGAAACCAGTGGCCGTTAAAGCGAACCGCGGAGGCCGAAGTCGAAGCGCCGGCTGGTCTGGCTGACGGTCTGGGGTTGGTTGCGGCGCGCTTGGAACTGGATCGGCGAATCTTCGAACAGATTCGAGATATTCATGAACACGCTGAACCGCTTCGTGATCCGGTAGCTCGAGGTGATGTCGATGGAGGTGTCGGCCTCGGTGTAGCGCCAGGCCTCCTTGGTGCGGTCATCCCACGCGGAAAGGCGTTCGGCCTGATGTTGCGCGAGAAGCCGCAGCGACAGCTTGCGGCCCGAATAGGAGATGCCGGCGTTGATCATCTTCGGCACAAATCCCGGGATGTCGCTCGTCATCGAGCCGTCCGGCGTCGAGTAGTTTCCGCGGGTTTTGAGGAGTGTCAGGTTTGCGAATACACCGAAGCGGTTTAGCCAGCCGGGTAAAAACGTGAGCTGCTGCCGGTAGTCGAACTCGATGCCCTTGACCCAGGCCGTGGCCACGTTGCCCGTCGTGTTCAGTCTCCAGCCGTCATACACCGAGGCAAATCCGTCGTCGGGCCCGATCACGCGGGAGACGTTGAAAATCAAATCGTCGATCGATTTGCGGAAAACATTGATGCCAAAAATGCCGCCGGACTTGAGGTAGTATTCCGCGCCGAAATCGACGTTCTTCGTGTATTGGGGCCGGAGGTTCGTGTTGCTCATCGTGATCGTGCGCGTGGTGGGCTCGATCACGGCTTCCGGCAGGATGTTTTTCCACGGCGGGCGGCCGATGCCGGTCGTATAGGCGCCGCGGAAGATGAGACTTTCCGTCGGCTCATACTTCACGTGAAAGTGCGGAAACACGTTCGCGTAGCTGCCCCAACGGGTCTCCTTGCCCGCCCATTCGTTGACGGTGCCCGACACGCCGGGAGTGCGATTGCGCACCGTGGCCGTGCCCTTGGCCTGCGTCCACTCCTCGCGCACGCCGGGCAGCAGGGTGAATTTGCCGACGCGCGCAGTCGCCATCACGTAGGCGCCGGCGATGCTCTCGCTCGCGTGGCCGTTGTGCTCGTTTTGTTTCTGCGCGAAGAGCAGGAGATCCTCGCGCCAAAGGTTCGGCGTCGTCTTCAAACTTTCGCGCACGCGCTTGATGTCCGGGATCAAGGAACTCGGGTATTGGCCGAACGGGTTGATCGAGGCCGTGCCGATCAGGTCCGCGTTCTTGCCCAGATAACTGTATTGATGTTCGCCGCGGTCGATATCGCGGACGACATCGCGGTAACGCACGCCGGTCTTCAACGTGACGGGCACGCGCGTGCGCAGGGCGCGTTCGACGTCGAGCGAGAGCCCCGTCTGTTCTTCGATCTGCCGCGCGTCGAGTTGCTGCATGTTGTTCACCGTGCCGACGGCATCGACGTTCGTGGGCAAAGTGCCGCCGGTGAAAGTTACCTCTGGGTGCAGGAAGTCCTTCGTGCGATCGATGCGGACATTCGAGCCCGTGATATCGAAGAGGTAGGTGCCCAAGCCATCGGGCCATTCGCGGCGCTTCGCGTTGCCCCACGAGTAGGAGGCGGCAAATTCCAGGCGCGTATCCGCCAATCCGGTATACCGGCCGCCGAAGTTGGCCGAGTAGGTCTTGCGGATCTGGTCCTGACCACGCGCGTTGTAGCGCAACTGGCGCGCGTGATAAAAGTCGGTGATCTTTTCCGTGAACGTGTTCAACACGCCGCCCTCGCCGCGACCGGTGGGATACGCGATCACGTTGCCATTGGCATCGCGCACGGGGACGGCGCCACTGACGTTGCCCTGGCCCGCGAGCACGCGATCCGGCGCATACCAAAACCCGCCGGCCGTATCGAAGGCGAGGACGTGGTTGCGATTGGTCAGCCGCCAGTCGGCGGTGTCGGCGTGCGAGTAGCGGTGTTGATAGAGCAGGCTCAGCTGCGTCACGAGGGTATCGCGCGGTTTGAAATCGAACTTCAACCCGGCGCCCGTGCGGTCTTCGTAGCGGATTTCCTGAGCTGCGCGAAAACTGCTGACGGGCATCTGCCGGCCGGCCGTCAGCCCGGGGATGAGATCCGTGAAGTAGTCGGTCACGATCTGCTCCACGTTGGAATAGCGCCGATTGTGATTCAGCGTGAGCGAGTAGCCGAGGCGGCGGCTTTGGCCGAGCAAATCGCTGTGCTCGAAGCTGCCGAGGTAGCCCATTTTTTTGATTTGATAACTCGGGCTGGCGATGCCGCCGACGGAGTAGCTGGTGCGGCGGCCTTTCCGGTCCAGCGCGCTCTTCGTGATGAGGTTGATCGTGCCGCCCACGGCATCGGCGTCCATGTCAGGGCGCGGCGATTTAGTGACCTCGATGCGCTCGATCATGTCGCCGGGGATTTGATTGATATCGACGCTGCGGGTCGTGCCCGAAGCCGTCGAATCGCTCGGCGTGGCGAGCGCGCCGCCATCGACGCGGACGAGATTGAATTCCCCCGCGATGCCGCGGATGCCCGTGCCACCGGTCATGCCCGCGAGCCGACTGATGGAGAGGCTGCCGTCCGCCATTTCGCCGAAGGTTTTGGAAGAAACGACATCCACGACGTTCGTCGCCTGGCGCCGCAGCATGATTTCGTCGGCCTCGCCGCGGCGGAAGTTGACAAGAAACGCGTCCATCGCAACGGGTCCCGAGGATAGCTCGATGCGGACGTCGGTCGCTTTGCCGGGCAACGTTTGGACCGGCCGCGACGCCGACTCGAAGCTGGTGTAAGCAACCGCGAGCACGTGATCGCCCGCGGGCACCGAGCGCACGGTGAAGTAGCCGCCGCGCTCGCTGGTGGCGGTGAGCGAAGTGCCAACGACGGTGATGCGCGCGTTCTCGAGTGGGTCGCCGGTGGCTTGGTCGATGACACGACCCGTGATGATGGTGAGTTCGGAGCGCGCGGTGTCGGCCGCGGGCGCCGGGGAAGTGGGGGTTGACGATTGCGCGCGCGACGACGCGCTTGAGCTAAAAGCAAGCACGAGTCCGCAAGTGAGGAGCGGAATCAGTTTTCCGGAAGTCATGGTGGCGTGGGGTGGGAGCGAGGGGAACGCTCAGGCTGGAGGGCCCGTGCACAGCGGGGGGGACGCGGCGCGCTGAATCGAGTTAGCACAGAAGCTGGCAGACATGACAAGGCGGGTCGTGGGCGCGGGGACGAATCAGACCTTCGTCGCATGTGCGCGCCCGCCGGGACGCGCGCGCCGCGTCCACGAGGTGGCTTGCAAATGGGTGGGTTGGTCCACGCAGGCATGCGTTGAGGATAATAGCCGCCCGTTCGCGGGATTTTGCTCAATCCCGATTGCCACGGGGTGCGGTTTCCCCTTCTCCAAGGGCGCGGCGCGTCGCCGCAGTCCACTTTCCATGCCCGCCTTTGCTCTGACGATCTTCGCTGGTGCGTTCCTCCTCTTCCAGGTTCAGCCGCTCATCGGTAAATACATCCTGCCCTGGTTTGGCGGGGGACCCGGCGTGTGGACGACGTGCATGCTGTTCTTCCAAATGCTGCTGCTCGGCGGCTATGCGTATGCGCACGCCGTCAGCCGCAAACTGCAGCCGCGCACGCAGGCGATCGTGCATCTCGTGCTCCTCGCCGCCGCGCTGGCCTCGCTGCCGATCACGCCCGGCGACCGGTGGAAATCCTACGCGAGCGGCGATCCCACCTGGCATATTCTCGCGCTGCTAACGGTCAGTCTCGGGCTGCCGTATCTTGTGTTGTCAGCGACGGGTCCGTTGATGCAGGAATGGTTTCGTCGGACGACGCCGGGCGTATCGCCTTACCGGCTGTATGCGCTTTCCAATGTCGGCTCGCTGCTCGCGCTGATCAGCTACCCGTTTTACTTCGAGACGAATTTCACCCGCAAGGCCCAGGCCGATTTTTGGTCGTGGGGCCTCGTGTTCTACGCGGTTTGCTGCGCCTTCTGCGCCTGGCGGGTTTGGAAAACGCCCGCGTCCACCACGCAGGAAACGCCCCTGGTCGAGGAGGCCGTGGCGCGCCCGACGGGTTATCAACGCCTGTTCTGGCTGCTGCTACCAGCGAGCGCTTCTATCCTGCTGCTGGCGGTGACGAACAAGATGTGTCAGGACGTGGCCGTCATCCCGTTCCTGTGGGTGCTGCCGCTCGCGCTCTACCTGCTGTCGTTCATCATCTCATTCGACAGCCCGCGGTGGTATTCGCGATTTTACTACACGCTCGCGCTCGTCGTCGCGATGATCGCGGTGTGCACGGCGTTGTTCGAGGGCGCGGATATGCCGATCGTGCGGCAGGTGGTGATCTATTCCGCGACGATGTTTGTCGGCTGCATGATTTGCCACGGGGAGCTCTACCAACTGCGGCCGCACCCGAAGCACCTGACGTCATTCTACCTGATGATTGCGGCCGGCGGGGCGATGGGCGGGCTGTTTGTCGCGCTCGCGGCGCCGAACCTGTTCAATAATTACCACGAGATGCACCTCAGTCTGGGGCTCGTGGTGCTGTTGTTGCTCGTGATTTCCATCATGGGCCGTGCCGCGCTGACGCCGCTGCGCTGGCGAATTCTGTTCGGCTTGCTGGCGCTCGCGGCGACCTACGGCGCGGACAAAGGCTTCGTGGCCGGCGTGGCGTGGTTGAAACGGCGGCAGGCGCTCTCCGGCACCTCGGCCGAACCGGGGTGGAACTGGACCCGTTTTGAAAATGCCCATTGGCTGGTCTGGGTCGTGGCCGGAGTGCTGGTCACCGCGCTCTTCGTCCTCAGCCGGCGGCGTGAGCGCGGGGTGAACTGGCACGGCCTGACCTGCGGTCTGCTCGGCGCCGGGCTGTGCGCGCTGGCCGTGGCGCTCGTCGTGCAGATCAAGGATGCCTCGCGCGGAGCCTTGGTGAGCGCGCGCAATTTCTACGGAGTGTTATCGGTTTTCGAATACGACCGCGGGCTCGATACGCACTACCATTTGCTGCAGCACGGCCGGATCACGCACGGCATTCAGTTCGCCTCGCCCGAGCGCGCGCGGACGATCACCTCGTATTTCGGTGCGAACAGCGGCATCGGGCTGGCGTTGCGCAATTTCCCGCGGCAGCAAAACCAGCGCATCGGCCTCCTCGGCCTTGGCGTGGGCACCGTGGCCGCCTACGGCAAGCCCGGCGACTACATGCGCATCTACGAAATCGACCCGCATGTGAAAGAGGTGGCGGAGAAACCGTTTTCCTATGTCGCGCGCAGCGATGCGAAGATCGACATCGTCATGGGCGATGGGCGCCTCTCGATGGAAAATGAACCGCCGCAGAACTACGATTTTCTCATCATGGATGCATTTAGCAGCGATGCCGTGCCGGTGCATTTGCTGACGAAGGAGGCCTTTGAGATTTACCTGCGCCACTTGAAGCCCGACGGCGCGATCCTCGTGAATATTTCCAACCGCTACCTCGACCTGCGGCCGGTGATCGAAAATGCCGCGCGGGCCTTCGATCTGCGGGCGCACCACATCAACAGCGAAGACGGCGGTGAATACGAGGAGGACAGCGGCTGGTGGCTCTACGCGTCCACGTGGATGGTGCTGAGCAAGAATCGGGAGTTCATGGACCGGCCGGCGTTGCGCAACGCTGCCAGCGCTCCGGTCACCACGCCCAACGACATTCCGCTTTGGACCGACGACTATACGAGCATGTTCAAGGTTCTGCAGTAGCGGAGTCTAATACGAGGCGCCCCTGAAATTTGGTCATTCCGAAGCGAGGGCCCGACCTCCGGGCCGGGCCGTTGAATTGAGGCGCAAAACCGCTGAGGAGGCGCTGAAGAACGGGAAACCACTGATGGAATTTCGCCAATGGCGAAATCTTGTATCAGCGCTCCGGCTCATCGCCTTCGCAACCAATCCCGAGCCCGCTCATCGCGAGCATCGACAACGTCTGCCATGGACAGACCCCATCCTTCGCGGAGGCGATTAACGGTAGCTCTCTCTAAAATTTCACCCAGGGGAGAAATGCATTAGTGGTTCAAAAGCTGCATCGTTCGGCTTACTTCAATGGCAGTGGACCTCCGGGCAGGCCGTCGGCGAGTCGTGAGCTGCGTGAACACAGCCGCGAGCGACCATCGTCGGCACCGAAGGCAGCAGTCTTGAGCCGGGCTCGGGCGTCAGGCCCTCGTCGCCCCACGGCCTTGACTCAGCACGTGCTGCCGCCGACAACACGTGCATGAAGCAAAAGCTCACTCTCACGGTGGTCGCGCTCGTCGAAAGCGACGTGCTCTTGGACCTTGGTTTTCCCCGCGAGCCCTTTGCCGAAGAAGCCGCGCAATTGCTGGAGTGGTGCCGCCAGCACACGGGCCGCGGTTTCCTGGCTTGGCACAGCCTGGGGGTGGCGACGCTCAGCGCCCTTCGCCGCCGACGGCCGCAATGAGGTGGCGCAGTTCAGCGTCGACGTCGGCGCTGTCGGCCACCGTTTCGGCCACGGCGGCGCGGAGGCGTTCGCCGAAGC
>JANPIT010000838.1:0-4494 GCA_031425115.1 Opitutaceae bacterium
GGGCGGCTCCTCGCCCGCAGTTGGCATCAACACTCCGTTGAGCAATGCCTTCGTGGCCGCCGGAGTAGTCACGCCGATCGCCGGCACGGCGACCGATGCGGATGGCACGATCAATTCCGTGCAGGTCTTCGTCAACGGCACCTCCATCGGTAACGCCACGCTCGCCGGTTCGTCGTGGACGATTAACTGGACGCCGTCCGGCACTGGCGTCGTCTCGATCGTGGCCATCGCGACGGACAACAGCGGCAATGCGATCGCGTCACAGCCCGTCGGCGTGAACCTCGCTGACGCCGCTTCGCCGGCGATCACGCTTTCACTTTCGCCCCGCACGGCGGCGACCCCCGCCAGCACCACGCTACCCAGTGGCGCCGTCCGCAACTTCGTTGCCGACGTCGTTCCTGCCAGCGGTCGCGCGGTCGTGCGCGTCGAGTTCTTCATCGACGGCACCAAAGTAGGCGAGGACACCAGCGTGCCCTACACCTTCCGTTACGTGGCGCCGCCCCTCGCGGCGGGCGAGCTCTCGCGCACGTATACGCTGTCGGCCCGCGCTACGGACAACGCCGGCGCGGCGCGCGATGTGCAAGTCCCGCTGCTGGTCGTGGCGCCGATCGGCGAGCCGCCGGTCGTGAATCTCTTGACGCCCACCAATGGCGCATCCGTGTTTCCGAACTCCGCGGTGAGTCTTGCGGCCACCGCGGTTGCTAGCGGCGGCACGATCGCCTCGGTGCAATTCTTCGTCAACGGCAGTCCCATCGGCGTCAATGGTGGCAACGCGCTCACGGCTGCGCCCTACACCGCCACGTTTACTCCGACGATTCCGGGCAACTACACGATCGACGCCGTGGCCACCGATGATCGCGGCAACACCAGGGTGTCCAATTCCGCGACGATCACGGCCGCGTTTGCCACGCCGACCGTCATCTTCACCTCCCCGAATCCGAATGCCACGGCGCGCGCCACGCCCAATGTGCCGCTGACTCTCGCAGCCACGGCGACGGTGCAAAGCGGCACCGGCGCCGCGATTCTCCTCGTGGAGTTCCTGCTGGATGGCGCGCAGATCGGCGCCGACACCACTGCGCCCTTCTCATTCTCCTGGATCCCGAACGCCTCGCAACTCGGCACTCATGTGCTCACCGCGCGCGTCACGGACACGAATTCCCAGACGTCTGTTTCCGCGCCGATCACCGTAAACGTGGCCAACGTCATCGGCTCGCCGCCGACCGTGAGCGTGAACGCTTCGCCCATTCCCGGCGGCTTCGGTCTCCAGACCGCGTCGACCGTCAACTTCGTGGCCACCGCGGTCGCGACGGGCACCGGCTCGACGCTCAACAACGTCGAGATCTTCCTCAACGACGTCAGCATCGGCCTCGCGACTCGTGAGCAGAACACGAATTTCTACCGCGTTGCCTACGATCTCAGCCGCTTCGATTTCACGACGATCACGCCCATCATCAACGACGTCACCGGCGCAGTGACGTATCCGGTGCGGCTCTACGCGATCGCCCGCGATAGTAATAACAATCAGACGGTCTCGGCCACGACCAACCTCGTGATCAATCCGGCCACGAGTGCGCCGCCGTCGATCCAGCTCGTCGCGCTCACGCCGACCAACATCACCGCCGGCACGCAGTTTTTCATCGGGGCCATCCTCAATGACTCCGATGGCACCGTCACCTCCGTCCAACTCTTCGCCAACGGCACCGCCGTCGCGACGTTCGGCAATCCGCAGCAGGGCCAGGTGCTGACGTATAACGCGAACAACGCCGGCCGCTTTAATCTCTATGCCGTCGCGACCGACGACACGGGCAACACGTCCGTGTCGACGCCGTCCATTGTGGTCAACGTGAGCGCGGTGAACGCACCGACCACGACCATCACGCGGCCGACCGACAACTCCACCACGGCCACCGTGAACTCGCCGGTCTTCCTCGAAGGCACCGCGGTCAACACCTCGACCACGCAGGTGCCGACGATGCAGTTCGTCGCCACGGCCGGCGGCGGCAGCCGGCAGGTGATCAACGGTATCCGCGTTGGCACCACGACGACGTTTCGCGCCATCTGGGTGCCGGTCAATCCCGACACCTACACGGTGACGACCCAGGCTTCCGTCGGAGTGGTGCAGGGGACCAGCACCACCTCCCGACGCGTGGTCGTCACGGAGATCGTGGGCCTTGCGCCCAGTATCTCGCTTACACGCGCACCCGGCCAGTCCGGGGTGCCTGGCACCGCCACGACCGCCGCCACGGCCGACTTTGCGGCCACCGCTACCGACCCGGATGGTTCAGTGGTGGAGGTGGAATTCTTCCTCAATCGCAACAGTCTCGGCATGGCCCGCCGCGATCCCCAGGGCAGCACGTGGCGTATCACGGCGCCGTTTGCCGGCCTGCTGCCCGGCGCGACTGAGATCGTCGCGCTTGCCCGGGATAATTCCGGCAACGTGGTCGCCTCGCCGACGACGACGATCAACGTCACCGCCGCCTCCAGCATCGCGCCGTCGATCACCATCACGCCCTCCACCGTCAATCCCGCCTTCAATCGCGCGGTGCAGCTCCGCGCCAATGCCCGCGACAGCGACGGCACGGTCACCTCCGTGCAATACTTCGCGAACGGTATCCCTATCGCAAATACGGGCAATGCGGGCTCCCTCTTCCTCAGCACGTGGACTCCGACGATCTCCGGCACCTACTATTTGTCGGCCGTCGCGACGGACGATACGAATAACACTACCGTCTCCCCGACCGTCGAAGTCACGGTCCGCCGCAACAACTCGGTGCTCGAGAACGCAGCGTTCATCCTGCAAACTTACCAGGACATCGCGAACACGACGAACATCAATCCACTGGTGTTCGATCAGCTCGATGAACAGCTCGCGAGTGGGGCGCTGACCCGCGCCGACATCATCGTGAGCGATCTCACCGCCAACGGCGGTGTGGCGCTGACAGCGCTCCCCGGCTTTCAGGCACCCGTCAACTTGCTCGCCGCCTATTACGTGCTCATGGGCCAGTGGCCGACGCCCGCGAACTACACCAACTTCCTCGCGACCGCGCGCAACAACGGGCTGGCGGCCGCGGTGAACCAGATTCTTTTCGCCAACGAGTATTTCGCAAAATACGGCATCGTTCCGACCACGCAACTCCTCGACAGCCCGACCAGCGCCCTCACCGCGGAAACGTTCCTCAATCGCCTGCACGTCAGCGCGGGAATCCGCCCGCCCGAGCCGCTTGATCGCGTCACCTTCCGCAGCAACAACGCGCTGACGGCGACCCGCGGCCGAGGCTACAATGTCGTCGGCCTCCCCACGGCCATCGCCGAGTTCGTGACGAATACGAATTCGACCAACACCGCGCTCTACGCGAGGGCGCGCGCCGCGGCTTTGTTCTATCAACTCGCGCGTCCGCCCGTCACGGTGAGCGTCGACGAGATCACCGCCCGCATCGAAGCCTTGCTCAAGCTCCCGAACAACACCGCGATCGCCGATGCGGTGTTGAAGGATGTGCTCTACGGCTATCGCTACGTCACGATCACGCGCCACCCGCAATCCGTCGTCGTGGCACCACGCTCTGGCGTTATCCTCAGCGTCGAAGCGCAGGGCGCGCCACCGTTGGTGTATCAGTGGCTCTTGAACGGTGCGCCGATCCCCGGCGCCACCAGCCCCGTCCTCAGTTTGACCAACGTCGACGTGGGGCGCGTGGGCAGCTACACCGTCGCCATCACCAGCAATGCCGCGACCGCGACGAGCGACGCCGCGACGCTCACGCTCTCGAACGCGCCGACCAAGCTCGCTAACATTTCCACCCGTGGCGTCACGACCGGCGGGGCAAACGTGCTCATCGGCGGCTTTGTGGTCGCCGGCGCGAATCAGCAGCAGACGCGGCAAATGCTCATCCGCGTTGTAGGCCCGACTCTCGGCACCGCGCCGTTCAACGTCGGCGGTGTGCTGCCCAATCCGCGCTTGGAAGTTTACGCGGCGAACAATCCCGTGCCGGTGCTCACCAACGACGATTGGGGCACGCAAGCGGGCGGTGCCGCTCAAGTGACGGCGATCCAGCAGGCAACGATGCGGGCCGCGGCGTTTCTCCTTCCTGGTAATTCCAACGACGCCGTCGTGCTCGCGACGCTCCCGCCCGGTCCCTACACGGTCCAGGCGAAAGGCCCAGCCGCTAACCCCAACGCGTCCGGCGTGGTCCTCATCGAGGTTTACGATGTCACGCCGAATGCCGCGGCGCCTGGTCGCGCCGTCAACGTCTCGACGCGCGGAGCCGTGGGCACTGGCGGTAATATTCTCATCGCGGGCTTCGTGGTGAACGGCACGGTCACGCGCCGAATCCTCATCCGCGGGGCTGGGCCCACGTTGGCGAACCTCGGGGTGCCTGGCGTCCTCGCCGACCCGCAGCTCACGCTCGTTGATCAATCGAATGGCCGCACCTTGGCCACTAACGACAATTGGGCTTCCGGAGAAGATGCGGCCGTCATCGCGGCCGCCGCGACTTCGGC
>JANPIT010000839.1:0-5703 GCA_031425115.1 Opitutaceae bacterium
TTCACCGGGTTACTCCGGCTGCGCCTCGTGCGCGGCCAGCCCCCTTTGACTGCAAACCTCCCGGAACGACCTATGAAAACCCCCTTCTTTGCCGGCGCCCTACGCGCGTTGGCCGCTCTCTGCGTCGCCGCGTGGCTCGCCCTCGCCGGCCTGACTTCAGTTGTGCACGCGCAAGGCACCACGGGCACCATCACCGGCCGCGTCCTCAACGAGGGCAGCGGCGAATACCTCCGCAACGCCGTCGTGACCGTCGTCGGCACCACGCTCACCGCGACTGCCGGTGACGGCGGCAACTATCGCCTCCTCGACGTGCCAACCGGGCAGCAGACACTCCGCTTCGTTTATGCGGGCCGCGAAACGAAGGACCAGGTGGTCAACGTCACGAGCGGACAACCCGTGAACGTCGATGTGTCGCTCACAAGCGTCGATCAGAACATCGTGCAACTGCAGAGCTTCGTCGTGCAGACCGAGCGCGAGGGCAACGCCAAGGCGATCATGGAGCAGAAAAATTCCATCGAATCGAAGCGTGTCCTGGCAACGGATACGTTTGGTTCCATTTCCGAAGGCAACGTCGGCGAGTTCCTGAAATACCTGCCGGGAGTGATGATCGATTACACCGAGGCAGACGCACGCTCGGTCTCGATCGGCGGCCTGGATCCCAAATACACCGCGATCACGCTCGATGGTTCGCCGATCGCGAGTTCCGGCCTCGCGGCGGCGGGCGGCACGGGCGCGAACCGCGCCTTCGAGTTCGAGCAGATCTCGATCAACAGCATCGAAACGGTCGAACTCAGCCGCACGCCGCAGCCGGAGAATCCCGGCAGCGCACTCGCCGGCGTGATCAATCTGCGCAGCCGCGGCGCTTTCGATCGCGCGGGCCGGTTGATCGGCTTTCGCGCCGGTGTGGCTTGGAACTCGATGACCGGCCAACCCTGGAAAAAACACCCGGGCTGGGATGACGAAGATCACTACCGGATCCAGCCGAACTGGGGCGTCGATTATTCCGACGTGTTTCTTAACAAACGCCTCGGCGTGCGCGCCGGTTACAATTACTCCTACACCTTCGCCGAGCAGAAGGCGGAGGTCGTCAATTATGCGTTCGACGCGGACCGGACCAACAACGACACGGAAATTCCGCGCGTCACCAGCTTCAGCTTTCGCGACTCGCCGAAGCCTACCGTGCGCTATAACGGCAACGTGCGCGTCGACTATAAGTTCAATCCGGAGTTCTGGATTTCCGCGCGCGCCGAATACAATAGTTACCACGCCAAGTTCTTCAGCCGTGACTTGAATTTTAATTTCGCCACCACGCTGAATGCGCCCGGGGCACTCCCGGCCAACACGCAGCCCGGGGTCGAGTATTCCCTCAACAGCCAGAGCACGACGCCCACGGGCGGCAGCGTCGCCATCAATCAAGGTGGCGGCGCGACGAACAAATACGGCTCGACCGCGAACTTCGGCCTGGCGAGCTACTTCACGCGCGGCGCCTTCAAGGCCGACATCAACGCGAGCATGTCGCGCTCGATGACTTGGTATAAGGACCAGCAGTTTGGTTTCTTCTGGTCGATCGAGCCGGGCACGCTCGGCAACCTCGGCTTGCGCTTCAATCGCAACGGCTCCGCCGATCCCGCCCTCGTCATCACGCAGACGGCCGGGCCGGACTACCGCAATCTCGCGAACCACCCGAATGGTTTCGGTGCGCGCATGAATGACCGCCAGGGCGAGGACCAGCGCTATCAGTTAAAACTGGATACGCAGTATTCGAAGCAGTGGCGCTTTCCGCTCATCTTCAAGCAGGGCGCTCACATCACCGAGTGGGTCAACAATGCCGATCGTCCGGTCAACAACTACGCCGTGGCCTTTCGCGGTAAAGACGGCATCGCGGCGTCCGCCGACGAGAATCTCGCGGCCTTTGCCGAGCGCAGCTACCGCATGAATTTCGATTTCGGCGGCAACGTCGATGGCTTGCCGAATGTGGACCGCTGGGCCGCTTACAAAATCTATCAGGCCAACCCGAATGCGTGGACGCCGCCGAGCGACGCGCAAATCGTCGGTTTCAAGCTGCAGAATGCCCGCGACGCGAAAGAGCAGATCGACGCGTTGTATCAACAAACGACGATGAAGCTGGGCCGGTTGACCCTGGCGCCTGGCGTTCGCTACGAGCGCACCCGCGGCGCGGCGGCAGGTCCTGCTGACCTAGGCCAGCGCGAGACCGATCGCCGGATCTTCGGCACGACGACCCCCGCGGCGCCGGCAATTCCCGCCGACGTGATCGCCGCCACGCGGCAGTCGGCCGGATATCTTGCCACCCGCTACGGCGGCGGGCGCCGGTTCGCGACGCAGAACTACGACACGTGGCTGCGTTACCTGCACACGACCTATCGTTTCAACGAGAACCTCGTGCTGAAGAGCTCGTGGAATCAGGCAATCTCGCGCCCGGATATGAACCGGCTGATCGGCGGCCTGGTGATCACCAATGACGATCCCACGAGCCCGACCCCGAACACCGCCAACGCGGGCAATGCCGACCTCCAACCCGAATCGTCGAAGACAACAAACCTCTCACTCGAGTATTACACGCGCGGCATCGGCCAGATCTCGATCACCGCGTATCGGCGCGATTTCTCCAACATGATCCGGAACCTGACCGTGTTCGTGCCGGCTGGCGGATCCTGGAACGGCGAGCCTTTGCCTGCGACGGTTTCGCCGGAGAATTGGGAGATCAACACGGTGGACAACGTGGCCAAGGCGCACATGTCGTCGGTCGAGTTTTCCTTCATGCGTGAGCTCAGCTTTCTGCCCGGTCCTCTCAGCCGCGTGCGGATCAACGCCAACTACACCCGGATCCGTTTCGACAACTACGAAAACTTCCGGCGGCCGACGAACCTCGCGAATCTCAGTTGGTTCATCCCGTATCGTAATTTCCGCCTGCAGTGGAATACGAACTGGACGCCGGGCTTCCGTCGCGAGGACGCGACCGCCAGCAACAGCTGGGCTTCGTTCGATCGCGAACGCCTGACGCACACGATGGACTTCACGTGGAATTTCCGCCGTAACATCGATTTTTATCTAAACGCGCGGAATATCTTCAACCAGGATGGCGGCACGTATCGCCTCCGCTCCGATTTGCGGACGCGTTGGGTCGAGACCGGCGCGATCTGGTCGTCCGGCGTGCGCGCGACGTTCTGAAGCGGCGCGCAGCCGTCGGCCGAGGTGGGCCGTGCACTCCGTGCGCGGCTAGCAAACGGACGCGCTCATAACCACGAGGCACCGTGGCGACTGTAAGCTCTCCGCAGCCGGCGCCTGAAACGCGCCGGCGTTTTTTTGTCGCGGGCTCGCGGCGCGCGCTCACGTTCGCGGGCAATGTTGCACACCTGCCAGGCTGGTTTCGAAGCGTTGCTCGCGCGCGAGCTGACGGAGCTGCACGGTGTCGAAGTCACCGAACAGGGCCCGGGCTGGGTGCGAGTCGGGGGCAGGGCGAACCGTCCCGGTGAGCCGCTCCGGGATGAAACGCGCGACGGCTCGGCCGGAGGCCTCGCCCTACCGGATATTGCCTTCGCCCATCTCTCGCTGCTCGCCCCCGTCGAGCTGCGCGGCGATTCCGTGAACGCCCTCGCGTCGCGCGTCGCCGAATTTTTCCTCACCAGTCTGCGCGATGAGCGGATCTCCGACCGGTGGCCGAGCATTTGGCTCGGGCCCCAGGAACTCGTGGGGCTCGGGCGGCGGATCAGCGGGGTCGAGGGCGCTTTCGGCGAGCTGTTGAAGAAAAAACTTTCGCGCGTCGCCAAGCTGGCTGCGCCCGATGTGCCGCGGGGGGTGAGCGCGGCAGCGGTGCGCGGGCTCTTTGTTTTTTTCGCGGACTTCGGCCGCGTGTTTGTCGCGCGCGAAGCCTGGGTTAACGGCCAGCACCGCATGGCGGACGACGATCTCGCGCCTTCCCGCTCGTATTTGAAAGTGGAAGAGGCCTACGCCGTGCTCGGGTGCGAGCCGCGCCCCGACGAGACGGTGTGCGACCTCGGTGCGGCCCCCGGAGGCTGGAGTTATAGCGCGGCCAAACGCGGTGCGCGCGTGCTCGCGATCGACAACGGTCCGCTCAAAGGCGGCGCGCTCGATCATCCGGCGATCGAGCACCTGCGCGAGGACGCGTTCCGGTTTACGCCGACGACTCATCCGCTCGCGGCGCGTGGCGGTGCTGGGGCCGACATCGATTCGTCGGCGGCGTTCGACTGGCTGTTTTGCGACTTGGTCGAGGAGCCGCACCACGTGTTGCAGCAGATTGTGGAGCCGTGGCTGGACCGCCGGTGGTGCCGACGTTTCGTGGTAAATCTGAAATTCGGCCGCGTCGACGCGATTGCGTTACTCCGTGAATTGGGGGCGCCTGGCTCTCCTTTTGCGACTCACGCCCCGGGCACGCGGATCCGCCATCTGTATCACGATCGCGAAGAATTCACCGTGGTGGGCGAGCTGGTGAGCTGAGGTGGAGTGAGTAGTAGAGGATAGGGGCGCAGATTTGCTGCGCCTTTCAGGGGATCCGTCGCGAAAAAGGGCGCAGCAAGTCTGCGCCCCTACATTCCGCGCCCGGCGCCTTTCGGCGTGGTAAAGGTTTTATTTGGTTCGCGTGCGGATTGCTGCCACGGTGCCTCATGCCGAATTTTTCCCGACGCGATCCTTCACCGCGTCCCCAGCCTCGGAGTGGTGAGTTTGTTGCGCCTACGTCCCGGCCACGGCTACGCGGCTCGAGCGAGGGCCCCGATGAGTTCAAGCCGGTCGCGCGTCCGGCGCCGCCGCGGGCGCCCGCGATCTCACCCGACGCTGCCGCTGCGCCGACACTGCCCGGTTCGCGCAGCGGTCCGGCGCGCGACGAGTTGAAGATCTGCGGGCTCGCCGCGGTGCGCGCGCGTTTCGCGCGAGATCCCGCTTCGATCCAGCGGCTCTTTTTCGATCACGCCACGGGTCAGCGCGTCGGGGTGATGTGCAAGGTGCTCGCGCAGGCGAAGCGCATCTATCGGCAGGTGGAGCCGGCCGAGTTGGAGAAGATTTCGGGATCCATCCATCATGGCGGGATCGTCGCCGTGGTGGTGCCGCCGCCGCTGCGGACGACGACGCCGGCGGATCTGGCCCAATGGGCGAAGCGCGGCGAGCGCGTGCTCGTCCTCGATCGCATCGGCAACGCGCATAACTTGGGCGCGATCGCGCGGACCGCGGCGTTTTTCGGCGTCCCCAGAATCGTGATACCCGACCATGTGGCGGCGGCGCGTCCAAGCGACGCGGCGCATCGCGTCGCGGAAGGCGGCTTTGAGCATCTCGAAGTCTGGCTCGCAAAAGATCTGGTGACCTTGGCGCGCGAGCTGGCGACGGCGGGCTACGATGTCGTGGGCGCCGCGACGCGCGGTGGGCGGCCCGAAGGCATGCCGGGTGAGCGCACCGCGCGACCCAAGCCGCTCGCACTGTTGTTGGGCAACGAAGAGCAGGGGCTTGCGCCCGACGTGGCTGCCGCGTGCACGCGGCTCGTGACAATTCCCGGGAGCGGCAAGGTGGAATCGCTCAACGTCTCCGTGGCCGCCGCCGTGCTGATGTGGGAGCTGATGGCGCGGAAGTGAGGGGGCGTCGCCGTTCAGCCGCCCGCGGCCGCCTCAATAGTGGTCCATCACGAACCAGATGATCCAAGTGGCGCCGAGGGTGACGATCAGGATGCCGGCGGCG
>JANPIT010000840.1:0-9372 GCA_031425115.1 Opitutaceae bacterium
GCGGAAATCCGCGGCGACACGTTGATCTTCACCCGGCTGCCACCGCGCACCAAGCTTCCCGTGCGCGTGACAGTGGTCGCGTGGCAATACGGCCGGACTAGCGAACCGAAACTGCAAAGCGCAGTTCCGGTGGAGCAGACGTTTCTGATCGAGCGATAGCACCCCCGGACGGTGACGCGCCACCTCGGTGCGGCGCGTCTCGTCCCATCCCGCCGGCGTTACTTCAGCTCGTAAGCCACGACCGTGTTCACGAAGAACGTCGGCACGTAAACGATACGGTTCTTCGCATCGTAGCCGATGTCCGCGGAATTAATCTTCTTCTCTTTCGTATCGAGGACTTGGGTCTTCGTGTTGCCTTTCACGTGATAGACGGCGCCCGCCCAGCACGAGACGATGAACTCATCGCCCTTGATATGTTCGATGCCGTCAGTGCTGGCATCCATGCCCTCGACAATCGTGGTCCGCTTCTTGTCCTTGCCGATTTTGATCAGCGCACCGGAATCCAACACGTAGAAATCGTCGCCGTGCGCGAGCACGCCGTTCGGCCGCTTGAAACCGCCCTCGAGAAACACGGCCGGCTTGCCCTTGGTGAGCGAGTGAATGCGCAGGCCCTTCATATCCGAAACGTAGACGACACCGGTTTTGTGGTCGACCGTCACGTCGTTCAACTGCTGCGCGCCTTCGATCGGAATCGTCTCCGAGATCGCGCCCTTCGCCACGTCGATCACGACCATGCGGTCAATGTCCGCGACGTAGAGTTTGCCGCCGTGCAGCGCCATGCCCTTGGGCGCCTGCAGGCCTTTGACCCACTCGGCGGCGATCACTTTGCCGTCGAGTCCGACCTTCGCGATCGAGCCGGCATTGTCCTTGGTCCACGGCTCCTTGCCGTCGATGTTGGAGACATAGAGCACTTTGCCCGCGGCATCGTAGAGCACCGACTCGGGCGTTTTTAACGTGGCCTCAGTTTCCCACTTCTTGACGAACTGGGAGGATTGCGCGCCGAGCGAGGCGGCAGACGAGAGGGCAAGCGAGATGAGTAACAAGGATTTCTTCATGGGGAGAAACGGTAGCTTGCCGACCGCGCGCACCGCGTCGAGCGGAGGTTTTTTGGCCCAAGATTGCACTGCGGCTCACCGGACCGCGGCGAACGAAACGTCACCGATCGGCCACGACTACTACGGCAACGGCACCTGTGACAGGTGCATCAAATACGCGACGAGATCGCGGCGTTGCGCGCTGGTCAGCGTTTCGAGCAGACCATCAGGCATCATCGACTGCGCGGACTCCTGCAACTCAGCCACGTCGGTCCGCTCGACCGTATGCGATTCTGTCATACTCCGCACCGTGAGCGTCCGTCCCGTGCGGGCGGCGATGAAACCGTTCAGCGTGCGACCATCCTTCAATTTCACCGTCGCGACGCGAAAGTCCGCGGTCACGACCGCGCTCGGATCGACGATGTTCTCGAGTAGATAGTCGAGATTGTCGCGGCCCGCGCCCGTCAAATCCGGCCCCACGCTGCCGCCCTCCCCGTAGAGCCGATGACACGCCCCGCATAACGCGGCGTAAGTCACCCTGCCTTGGCTTTTGTTGGCGCCGGCGAGCGCTGCCGGCGTCAGTTCCGCGCGCAGCGTCGTGATCAACGCGCTCTTGTCCGCCGCCGCGTCGCGCAGTTCGCCCCAGGCTTCGCCGAGCAAGCGGGTCAGCGCCGCATCGTTGAAACTTCGAATCTGCCGCGCGTGGAAGGGCGTGATCTCGCCCCGGGGAATGCGCCCAGCGGCCAGGTGCGTGAGTAGCGCCCGCGCAAAGGTCGGACGCGAGACGAGCGTCTCGATGACGGCAGCGCGCTCGGAGTGATGGAAACTTGAATACGCCAACGCCAGTCGGTCACCGATCTCGGGATCATCGAACAACGCGAGCCCGCGCACCGCGACCGTGTTGAGAAAACGCACGCGGAGCAGTTGCTCGCAGATCTTACGCAGATCCGGTGGCCGATTCTCGATCAGCGCACGCAGGGCCGCTTTGCGGGCGGCAATGTCGGCCTTGTTGTCGAGGGCGATGGCCTTCACGTCGTCGAGCGCGCGACCATCGCCGAAAAGGATGTTAAGTTCCCGAACGCGCGCAGCGGTCGGGCCCACGGTGAGGTCTACGGATGCGGTGAAAGCATCCCACGCCGCGGGTTTCGGCGCGCGGCGCCAGCCATTGAAACCTTCGGCCAAACCGGCGACCACGTCGGAGCGGAACGCCGCCGACTTCGAAGCCGCTCCCGCGAGCAACGCTTCGAGCGCGGCCGGCGCGTGCTCGATCGCCTCTGCGAGGCGCCGCGAAATCAAACGGCGCGTCGTCGGCAGGTCACACGCGAGTGCAATTTTCGCGAGAGCCGCCGGCGCCGCTTCGGCCACCGGGATCAGCCCATACCAAATCAAAAGAGGCAGATTATGATCCGACGCATCCTCCACCCGGCTAACCAACGCCAGCGCGAGATCAACCCGCCGCGCTGGATCGAGGCGCTGTAACGTGGACGCGAGCGCGAGTCGCACGAGCGCTGAGCGGTCGGTCTGCGCAAGTGCCACGAGTTCGCTCAAGACAGCGGAATCAACCGCCGGGCCCGAGCGCGTCGGCCGCTGGCTCAACACCGTATCAAGCGGCCATAAGTCCGTGAGCAATCGAATGGCCCACGTGCGCACGTGGTCATTCTCATGCCGAAGCTGCGCCCGGAGGAAATTAGCGTCCGTGCCTCCCGCGGCGTGCAACGCCCAAAGCGCTTGCAGCTTTGCCACCGGGTCCGAGTTACCGGCAAAGAGCGTCCTCAGATCTTCGATACCATGCGTCAATTTGTGTCCGATCGCGGCCCGACCCGCGAGCTGAAGCCGGGCCTGGCGGTTCAGCCATGCATTGCTGTGCGTCTGCAACGCGACGAGGTCACGGCCACCTGTCTGGGTGAGATCCGTCGGGCCGGTCCGCTTCGCTTCGCCATAGGTGATTTTGTAGATTCGCCCGCTCGTGCGACTGACGCCGAGTGCATTGTGGCACTCACCGGTATCACTCCAATCGAGGACGAACACGCCGCCGTCCGGTCCCGCGCCCAGCTCGATCCCGCGAAACCAGGGATCATCCGAGAGAAACAAGTCGCGCCCGTGCCGCCCCACGTAACCCGAGCCGTGCCGCGCGAGCACCTCTTCATTCGCGCGGCGCCCGTGGAAGTTGAGCGTGTAGAGCTTATCCCGATACGCGGCGGGCCAGTTGTCGCCCTGGTAGATCATCATGCCGCCGTGCGCATGTCCGCCACCGAGCGCGTTGGCCGCGCCGTCGCGCGATTGGGTCCAGCTCTGCGCGGTGTCGAAATGCCAGTGATCCGCGTGCATATCGATCAGCTCGTAGGTATGCGGATTGGGATCGATCGTATGCGGACGGGCGAAGTGCGCGCCCGTGATGCCGTGCCAGAGGTGGCCGTTGACCGTATTGATGAAAAACAATTCGCCATGCTTGTCCCAGTCGTGGCCCCACGGGTTCGTCGTGCCCGAACTCAGCGCTTCGACGATTTTGTGCCGCGGGTGATAGCGCCACATCGTGCCGCGCATCGGCACGCGCGCGGCCGCTGGCGTCCCGGGCGTCCCAAGCTCACCGGGACTCGAAGCGCCGCAGCGGCCGTAGAGCCATCCATCGGGGCCGAAGCGAAGTCCGTTGGCGAAATTGTGATAGTTCTCCGGCGGGATCGCAAAGCCATCGAGCACGACTTCCGCGGGCCCATCCGCGACGCCGTCGTCATCGCGATCGGGAATGAAGAGCAACTGCGGCGGGCACATCAGCCACGCGCCGCCCAACCCCACCTCGACGCTCGTGAGCCGCTGCACGTCGTCCGTGAAAACGCGCCGCGAGCTGAAGCGCCCATCGCCGTTGCGGTCCTCGAAAATCAGCACGCGATCACGCAACGTCATTTCAAACTTCGTGCTGCGCTCCGCGTAGGTGTAGTTCTCGGCTATCCAGAGCCGGCCGCGCGCATCCCATGCCATGCCGATGGGGTTCTGCACGTCGGGCTCCGCCGCAAAGACCGTGGCCTGGAAACCCGGCGGAAGCTTTAGCACCGCTACCGCTTCCGCAGGTGATTTCGGCGGGGTCGCAGGATTGCCGCCGGAATTAAAGGGAGTCGGAAAACTCGCCGCCCACGCCGCCGCGGGTGCCAGGAGGGAAAGTAGAAATAGCAATCGGATCGGTCGCATGATCAGCCAGGGGCCGACAGCCAAGTCCTCGTCGCCCGTCAGCGCAATCGCGCAGCGAGTTCCGGCGTGAGTCGCTGCTCGAATCCACTCCCGGAGCGCACGAATAAGATGCAGGCCAACTTTTGCTGCACCGCGAGCCGATAGCCCTCCTCCGCGCCCAGCACGAACAGCGCCGTGGCGAGCGCGCTCGAACGAGCGCACGAGTGCGGATGGATCACCGTAACCGACGCCAGCACTCCGCCGACGGGCGAACCGGTCCGCGGATCGATGATGTGTCCGACACGCCGACCTTCGTGCCAAAAGTGATTTCGATAATCACCCGCGGTCGACAGCGCCTCACCCGACAGCGACACCACTCGCGCGATCGTGCGTGAGACCTCCTCCGGCGTCTCGATACCGGTCTGCCACGCCTTGCCATCGGCGGCGCGTCCTGCCGTCTTCACATCGCCGCCGATCTGCACGAAATGATTCGGCGCACCGAGCGATCGCAGCAGCTCGCTCAGGGCATCGGCAGAAAAACCTTTCGCCAGCGACGAGAGGTCGGCCGTCGCACCTTCCCGCATGCGCCGCACCGCCGGCGGCTCCAATCGCCCTTCCAGTTGCCGCCAATCCACCCGAGCGCGCGCGTCCGCGATCGCCATCGCGTGCGGGACTGCAACCACTCGGCCCCCCGGGCCAAAACCCCAGAGCCGCACCAACGGGTCGACGGTCACATCGAACGCGCCACTCGTCAGGGCACTGATTGCGCGCGCCTCGAGCGCGACCTCGGCCAGGTCCGCCGAAACGGGAAACCAATCGGTGCCGCGCGCCTCGTTGAAACGCGACAGCTCGGACTCAGGACGATAAGTGGAAAACACGTCCTCCAGTTGCTCGAGTCGCGCCGTGATTTTTTCACGGACCGCGGCCACATTGAGGGGCGCCGCCGGTGAGACCCACTTGGCGCTCCAGGTTGTGCCCATGGCGCGACCGCTGAGTTCGCTGACGTCCGCCGCTCCGACGGGTAGCAACGCGAGCACCAGTGTTACCAACGCCGCCCTCACGCCACGCCTTTCATCCAAACCAAGATCGGCAGATACGCCCAGTTTATCACCATGGCCACGCCCGCGAGAACCAGCGCCGCCGCGTCCCGACGCGAAAATCGATCCGTGGCCCCGCGGGCGCGCACAAAATTGAGCAGCGCCCCGGTTGGGCATCCAAAGCGGCAATACGCCTGGGGCACGAAGATCGACGCGATCAGCCCCACGACCGCCACCGCGAGTGTGGCCCATCCTGCCGAGCGCAAGATATACGCCGCGAAAGGCTCCATCCCCGCGAGATCCAGTGGCAACGCGAGCAGCGCAACGACGAGCACCAACAACAGCAGCGCTCCCGGCAGGAACTCCAGTCCCCGCACCACCCCCGCGGGGAGCGTCACCTGCCAACGCGCGGGCCGGTAGTGTGAGATCAGTTCCTGCGCCGCTCCGTGCGGACAAATCTGGTGGCAATAGATGGGCTTGCGCGTCGCCCAAGGGACGACGAAGGCGGCCAGCGTCAGGAGCACGAGACCGGGCGCCGTCGTCCACGGCACCCCCGAGCGCGCCCAGCCAGCGAGGAGTTTCTGCGCGAGCAAGTCGCCCGCGATCAGTCCGACGTAGGCGATCAACATCACTTGATACGGCCGTTTCCACCGATGCCGCCACTCGGCACGGCCAAACGCCATCGCCGCCGCCAGGACGATGATCACGCCCATGCCGGCGTCGCGCCACCCGAGGCGGAACGCGGGGCGCGCGACAATCTCGTCGCGGCTCGCCTGCAGCCGCGCCTTCACACTGCGCGCGATCGCCATGCTCGTCATGGTCGCACCGGAAACGCCTTCGATGCCCGCCTCTTTCAAATCAAGATCGGCTGCTGCGCCCCAAGTGAGGCCGTTCCACTTTTTCAAGAAACGCCGATCGATCGCGATGTTCTTCACATATTCCTCAGTGTCCTCGGACGCGTGGACTTTGATGCCGACGATTTTCCAATCACGATCCAGCACCACGAGGGCGTCCGTCACGCCGGCGTAGCCCAGGATATCATGACACTGGGGCTGCGTGCGCACGAGATAGCCGAGCTCGCGTCCCGCGCGATCGAGCACGAACAACCCGTCTCGGGCAGAGTCATCGGGTCGGAGCGTCGCGGCGTCGGCGAAATACGCCTTCACTTCCTCCACCACGATCGGCGAGTCGCCGTGGGTGCGTTGTCGCACGGCCAAGTCGCGGATCAGCCAAACGATGACGACCACGACCGCGAGGCGGTAAAGTTGAAGCAAAACCTGCTTCATGGATCGGGGTGGAGCGGCTTGTCCCCAAGACGCTGGCTTGGATGTAGGGGCGCAGACTTGCTGCGCCCTTTCATCGCACGAGGGCGCAGACCTGCTGCGCCCCTCCAAAAGCGCGTTGGGGACAACACGCTCCACCTTCCAAACCAATTCATCACGCCAGAATCGACTTCACCACCTGCGCGGGCTCGACGCCGGTGAGGCGCATGTCGAGGCCCTGCGACTTGAAGCTGAACTTCGCGTGATCGACGCCGAGGCAGTGCAGCAGCGTGGCGTTGAGGTCGTTCAGGCTCACGGGATCTTTGACGATGTTATATGAGTAATCGTCGGTCTCCCCGTGGACGACGCCCGGCTTCACGCCGCCGCCGGCCATCCACACGCTGAAGCACCGCGGATGGTGATCCCGCCCGTAGTTGGTTTTCGTGAGCGCTCCCTGGCTGTAAACGGTGCGACCAAACTCGCCGGCCCACACGACCAGTGTGTCGTCGAGCAGCCCGCGTTGCTTGAGATCGGTAATCAGCCCGTAACAACCCTGGTCCGTATCCGAACACTGGATCTTCAAATGCTCGGGCAGCGTGCCGTGCTGGTCCCAGCCGCGATGCAGGATCTGCACCACGCGCACATTACGCTCGGCCATCCGGCGCGCCAGCAGGCAGCTCGCCGCGAACGAGCCCGGTTCCTTCACGCTCGGGCCGTAGAGATCGAGCGTGGCCTGGGACTCTTTTGAAAAATCGGTGAGCTCCGGCACGCTCGTCTGCATCCGAAACGCCATCTCGTATTGCGCGATGCGCGTCAGCGTCTCGGGGTCGCCATAGCGCGCGTGCGACATCTGGTTGAACTTTCCGAGTGAATCCAACATCGCCCGCCGCGTGGTCGCATCGACGCCGTTGGGATTTTCGAGGAACAGCACCGGGTCGCCCTGCGCGCGCAACGCCACGCCATTGTGCGAGGTCGGCAGAAATCCGCTACTCCACATTCGCGTGAAGAGCGCCTGCGCCGCGACCTTCGAGGAAAATTTTGGTGTCAGCACCACGAACGCCGGTAGATCATTGTTCTCACTGCCGAGTCCGTAAGAAAGCCACGAGCCGATGCTGGCGCGGCCGGGAATCTCGCTGCCCGTCATCAGATAAGTGCACGCCGGATCGTGGTTGATCGCGTTGGTGTGCACGCTGCGCACGATCGCGAGATCATCGACCAGCTTGGCCGTGTGCGGCAGCA
Source organism: Opitutaceae bacterium (assembly GCA_031425115.1). Taxonomy (GTDB): domain Bacteria; phylum Verrucomicrobiota; class Verrucomicrobiia; order Opitutales; family Opitutaceae; genus ER46. Next base: position 7,735 of record JANPIT010000840.1, read on the forward strand.
GTTCGCTGACCCACGCGCCACTCTGGCCGTGCTGCGCGAACTTAAAAATCGAAGGCGCGACGGGAAAGCGCGTCTGCCCGCTGGTCATCGTCGTGATGCGCTGTCCCTGGCGAATCGACTCCGGCAGGTCCTTGTCGAACTGTTCTTGCAGGCCGGGCTTGTAATCAAACGTGTCGAGCTGCGACGGCCCGCCGTTCATGTGCAGATAAATAATCCGCTTCGCTTTTGGCGGAAAATGCGGAAACCCCGCCAGCGGCGGGTGCACGCGCGCGTTCAGCGCATCTTTCGCGACACCGGCGGCCCCGAGCCGTGGCGCGAGCCAGTTGAGCGCGACGCCACCCATCGCCAGCCCCGCACCGGCGAAGAATTGGCGGCGGGTGAGATTGTTCAGGTAGTCGTGACAGGCATTCATGGCGTTTGGGAAATCGTGAAAACTGAAAATCGGGCAGCTGGCATCTGAAAGCTACAAGCCGCAGATGCCCTCAATCCGTCGGAGTGATTGGTTCGCAAATTGCAAGATACTCGATGCCCGATGCCCGATTTCAAAATTCCCGGTCTCAATTTCGCGTGATGGTTTCGTCGAGGTTCATCAATAGGTTCGCGACCATCGTCCAGGCGGCGAACTCGCCGACGGGCAACGCCGCCGACGCCTTGGACTCACCGTTGGCGAGCACCTTGCTGGCTTCCTCGGTGTTTTTCTCGAACCGCGCCCGGTGCGCGGCAAGCGACTCGGCGAGCAAGGTCGTCTCCTGCTTCGTCGGCGGGCGCGCGGTGACACACCGAAAGGCATACGCGAGCCGCTCCGACTCCGTGCTCGTGCGCGTTAGCAACCGCTCGGCAAAACCACGCGCGGCCTCGAAATGTTGCACGTCGTTCATCAAGGCGAGCGCTTGCAGCGGCGTGTTCGAACGACCGCGGGCGACGCAGAAATTTTCGCGCGAGGGCGCGTCGAAGGTCGACATCGACGGGGCGGGCGCGGTCCGTTTCCAAAACGTGTAGAGACTTCGCCGATACAGCGCGGTGCCGTGATCCTGCACGTAGGTCTTCGTGTTGCTGCCGCCAAAGGCGACCGGCTCCCAGATATTCACGGGCTGATAAGGCCGCACCGGGGCGCCGCCCATCTCGGGCCGCAACAATCCTCCGAGCGCGAGCGCCTGATCGCGCAGCACCTCCGCGTCGAGGCGCAGCCGCGGACCGCGCGCGAGGAGTTTGTTCTCCGGATCGAGCTCGAGGAGTTCGGGCGTGGCCCGTGAATCCTGGCGATACGTCCGCGATGTCACCAGCAGGCGCACGAATTTTTTCACATCCCAGCCCGACTGCATGAATTCACTCGCGAGCCAGTCGAGCAGCTCCGGATGAGTCGGGGGCTCGCCCTGCGCGCCAAAATCCACCGGCGTTCGCACGATGCCTGCGCCAAAGAGCTGTAGCCAAAAGCGATTCACCGTCACGCGCGAGGTGAGCGGATGCTGCGGACTCACCAGCCAGCGCGCGAAATCGAGTCGCGTGATCCGCGAACCGGTTTTCGTAACCGGCGGCAGGTAGGCGGGAGTGCCCGCCTCGACGCGCTCGCCGGGCTTGTCGTATTGGCCGCGGATCATGATGTGCGCGGGCAACGGCTCCGCGCGTTCGCCCGACACG